>JBBSRB010000001.1:0-92301 GCA_038243445.1 Chitinophagales bacterium
AGTTAATTCCTGGTGAACGTAAAACAGTGCTGGTGAAATTTGTTGTTGGCGAAGATGGAAGCATCAACCAGTTTGCAGTTATACAATCGGGCGGTGCCGCTTTGGACAACGAAGTAATAAGAGTGCTTAAAAAAATGCCCCGATGGAAACCCGCTATACAAAACGGCGCGGCTGTAACCACTACTTTTACGCAGCCGGTAACATTTGAATCTATTGAAGAATAAAAAAAGTTTTAAATTGCCCTTGTCGAGGAAATAGTTATGATTAAAAATTTTGAGGCCGACCGAAAAAAGCAAAATACCCGTATGCGATCTGTAGTGGATTACGTGATGGGAATAATTTTTGTTTGCTTTGGTATATATTTCTTAACCTATGCTAAAATGGGCATCAATATTTTCCGGCGCGATCCGTCTTCTATTGATTACCTGATTGGCGGGTTATTTGTATTGTATGGCGGCTGGCGACTTTACCGCGGCTATAAGAAGAATTATAATAAATGAATAAAAGAAGATTGTCGGTGCTGCTCAACTGTATTTCTCTTGGGCTGATTCTTTGTCTGTTTAGCAGTTGCGGCGGCAACGCTGGACCTCAAACAGACACTAGAGACAGCGGCATTATTCATATCAGTGCAGATGAATCGTTTAAACCTGTAATAGACTCGCAGGTGCAGGTGTACGAATCATCTAACCCAAAAGCAAAAATAATTGTACACTACAAACCAGAGGCAGATTGCCTGCGCGACTTTGGGGTAGATAGTATTAGAATGATTATTGCAACAAGAGGCTTTTCCGCCGAAGAAGCTGCTTTTATGAGCGACTCTTTAAAAGTATATCCATCAAAAATGGTAGTGGCTTACGATGCTATTGCAGTAATTGTGCATCCTACTTCACCCGATTCGTTGTTTACCATGGAGGAGATTAAAGACCTGCTTACCGGCCGTTCGAAAAAGAACCTTGTTCCTGTATTTGATGGTTTAAAAGCTACCAGCACAGTGCGGTTTGTAATTGATTCTGTATTGCATGGTCAGCCTTTAGGTGCGAATGTAGTAGCAGCAGAAAGCAGCGAAAAAGTAATTGATTACGTGGCAAAAACAAAAAATGCCATTGGATTTTTAGGTGTAAGTTGGGTGGGCAACCGCGAAGATTCGACCCAGCTGACTTATTTGGATAGGGTAGTGGTAGCCCAGTTGGAACACCCTTTGTTAAAAGGAAAATATGTTACGCCGGCTCAATACAATATCTATTATGGTCGCTATCCTATGATACGGCAGTTAATTTATTCGTTAAAAGAAAAGCACCAGGGGCTGGCGCATGGCTTTGCCGATTTTCTGACTTCGGAGCGGGGGCAATTAATTTTTAAACGAGCTTATTTAATGCCGGCGCAAATGTCGTTCTCGGTACGGGAAGCTACGTTATCAGAATAGAAATGAATATTTAACAACTAGTAAGTAAACTAAAGTATAGTTTTTGAACTCTATCAACAAACCCAAAAAGTAAGGAACATGAAGAAATCAGCAAGCGTTTTAGTAGTTGCACTTTTTTTAACCGTCTCGGCGTTTGCGCAATCCATTCAGGAAGGTGTAAATCATTTATATGCCGAAAGGTTTGCCAGTGCAAGAGCCACATTTGAAAAAATGATCGCATCAAACCCCAATAATTTTGAAGCTGCGTACTGGTTGGGTCAAACACACATGGCTGCAAATAACGTGGCCGCTGCGCGCCAGGTGTACGAAAAAGCCTTAGCTGCCAACAGCAATGCACCGCTTGCATTAGTAGGCATGGGGCACGTGGAATTATTAGAAGGTAAAACAGCCGAAGCACGCCAGCATTTTGAAACAGCAATCAGCCTGAGCCGCGGTAGAAAAGGCGATGATCCAAATGTGTTAAACGCCATTGGCCGTGCAAACGTAGAGTCCAGAACCGGCGATATTCCTTATGCTATTTCAAAGCTTACTGCAGCTTCTCAGGCAGCGCCAAATAATGCTGATATTTATATAAACCTTGGTAATGCATACCGTAAAGCCCGCGATGGCGGACAGGCTGTAAGTGCCTATTCGAAAGCTGCACAATGGCAGCCGGCGTTAGCCTACTATCGTATAGCCCGCATTTACGAAACCCAGCGCAACTGGGATGTTTTTAACGAAAACCTGGCTAAGGCTGTTGCTGCGGATTCCCGCTTTGCGCCCGCTTTATTTAGCCAGTATAACTACAACTTATTATACAAGCAGGATTTTGCTGCAGCAGAAGCACTTTCACAAAAGTTAATTGCAGCAAGCGATCCGAGTGTAGAAAACGATTACTTCCGTGCACAATCTTTTTACCTTCAAAAAAAGCACGATGAAGCCATTGAAATTGGTAAAGCAATTTTGTCCCAGGCAGGCGAGCAGGCTAATCCTAGGGTATACCGCTTACTTGGTTATTCTTACCTCGAAAAAGGCGATACTGCAACTGCCCGTCAATATGTAGATCAGTTATTTACAAAAGCTAGCGAGGAGCAATTGGTAGCGCAGGATGTAGTACTGAAAGCTTCTGCTTACTCTCAGGCAAACCCCGAAATGGTGGTTGATATCTACTTAGCTGCTGCTGCCGGCGATACTACTATAAGCAATAAGTTGTTACTTCTTCAGGAAGGTATTGAACATGCCCAAAAGAACAACATGAAAATTCCGGAAGCAGATTTAAAACTTGCATTATACCGGCTCAATCCTAACGCAAACCCGGCTTCTTTATTCCAAATTGGTTTACCTTATTACCAGGGTGGAAAATACGAGCGTGCCGATAGCGTTTTCAAAGCGTACATAGCCGCTTTCCCCGATAGTATTTACGGCCATTATTGGAGTGCTAACTCTTTAGCTCTTCTTGATAGCAACATGGCCCAGGGGTTGGCAGTGCCGGCTTACGAAAGAACATTGGACCTTGCCATTGCCGAAAAAGAGCGTTTCCCAAGCATGGGTATTCAATCGAGCGGTTACCTTGCTACTTATTTTAATAATGTAAAAAAAGATAAAGAAGCCGCTATTATATACCTTCAAAAAGGCTTAGAGATAGACCCGGAAAACGCTACATTGCAAAATACTTTAAAGATTTTGCAAGCGGCCCCAAAAAAGGCGGCGGCTCCGGCAAAAAAGCCAGCATCTAAAAAGAAAGGTTAAGTTTAGTAAATATTAATTGTTAAAGCCTCCTGTTTTTTGCAGGAGGCTTTTTTGCCTCATTCCCATCTTAAATAGTCGGCGCAATATTGCCGGTACTGGTGTACTTTTGTGTGCATTTTTAATAACTATGTACCACCTTCTTCAATCAAATATTACCAGTGCAGTAGCGGACTATAACAGCGCAGGGTCTTATTTGCCGGTTGCCTTACAGTTTTTATTTGCCGCCGGTATGATTGGCACTTTGATGATTGTAACTCACCTGCTTGGGCCAAAACGCAAAACGGAAGATAAGTTAGCGTCTTTTGCAAGCGGTATTGAAAGTCATGGAGAGGCCCGCCAGCCGGTTGCCATTAAATACTTTTTAGTTGCTATTCTGTTTGTTTTGTTTGATGTAGAGGTGATCTTTTTTTATCCTTACGCAGTTATATTTCGCAATCTGGGTTGGGATGGATTCATGGCTGTTTTAATGTTCGTTACTTTCTTTTTGTGCGGGTTTATTTACATCCTTAAAAAAGGTGCGCTCAATTGGGAAGATTGAACCTCCAATCCCCTAAAGGGGCAAACGAACGTGGTTCATTTGAAAGTTCTTTACGGTTGGTATTATCTATTTTTTATAAAGTCTGTCCGCCCCGCAGATTATTATCCCTTTTACCGGGGGTTAAGGGGTTCATACTATGGCACGTCCAGTTTCATATAATATAAAACAAAAACCTTTAGAAAAGGATATCAGCTATGTAGATATGCCCGATGGCTACCAGGGAGAAGGGTTTTTTGCTTCTAAATTGAGCGATGTGGTTGGCCTTGCAAGAAAAAACTCCCTTTGGCCACTTCCATTTGCAACCAAATGCTGTGGTATTGAATTCATGGCAACCATGGCTTCGCATTACGATTTGGCCCGATTTGGAAGCGAAAGGGTTGGCTTCTCGCCACGACAATGCGATTTGCTGATGGTGATAGGACTGATTTCCAAAAAAATGGCGCCTGTGGTGCGGCAGGTGTATTTGCAAATGGCCGAACCTCGTTGGGTTATAGCCATTGGTGCTTGTGCTTCCAGCGGCGGAATTTTCGACACCTACAGTGTGTTGCAGGGAGTTGACCAGGTAATTCCCGTAGATGTTTATGTTCCGGGATGCCCGCCACGGCCGGAAGCTATTTTAGATGGTTTTATGAAAGTGCAGGAATTGGTGGGCAACGAAAGTTTGCGCAGAAGGAGCAGCGAACATTATACAAAACTTTTAGGGAGTTACGGAATACAATAAAATAAGTCAACAGTGACACATTTTTAAATTTAGTAATTAGTATTTAAAAATTAAGAATCGTAAAACTTAAAAGTAGCATGGCATTAAGCAACGATTTAATTAAGGAACGGTTGGTTCAAAAATTTGGTAACAGAGTAACCAATATGGAAGAACCGTATGGCATGCTCACCTTTGAAGTACCAAAGGACTTAAACATCGAAGTATTGGAATTTTTGTATAACGATCCGGAGCTTTCTTTCCAGTTTCTTACCGATCTTACCTCAGTTCACTACCCTGCTTACAAAGGAAGAGAATTGGCAGTAGTGTATCATTTGCACAATTTGGTTGAAAATTGCCGTATACGATTCAAAGTATTTTTGCCCATTGAAAAGCCCGATGTGTTGAGTGCAGTAAAACTTTTTTCTGCAGCAAACTGGATGGAAAGAGAAGCATACGATTTTTACGGAGTGAATTTCGTTGGCCATCCAAATTTAATTCGCATCCAAAACGTCGATGAAATGGATTACTTTCCTCAGCGGAAAGAATATCCATTAGAAGATCAAACAAGGATTGATAAAGACGATGAGATGTTTGGAAGAGGCGGTTCATTTGATTTTGGCGACAGGCAGGCCGATGGCTCGCCACGGACTATCAGCGAAGCAGAAAAGAGAGGAGTGATGAATGGTGAGTAATCAAAAATAAAAGGTGAGTTATCGCTTTCAAAACTGGTAAAAACCTATCAAAAAGGGGTACATAAATGGTGAAGAAAGGCTTCTGCTCAAACTTTTTAAATTTTGTATAGTTAAAATTGAAAAAATTTATAAAAGGTCAAAAACATTCAAAAAAGGGTCATTTAAAGCCTTAAGAAACATCGAAGTAGTAACATTATAAACTTTACAGAGGAGATTGTAGAACATGTCGGCAACAACTGAAAAATCCTTCTCGCAAGGCGCTATTAATAAACAAACCACTACCATAAATCTGGGTCCTACGCACCCTGCTACCCATGGTGTGTTTCAGAATATTTTGGAACTGGATGGCGAAACAATTGTTTCTACCGAACAAACCATTGGGTATGTTCACCGCGCTATAGAAAAGCTTGCCGAACGCAGGCCGCTTTATCAAATTACTCCGCTTACCGATCGTTTAAATTATTGCTCATCGCCCATTAATAATATGGGCTGGCACCTCACCTGCGAAAAACTGCTGGGAATTCAAACGCCAAAACGGGTAGATTATTTGCGTGTGTTAATAATGGAGCTGGCCAGAATTGCCGACCATCTTATTTGCAATTCCGTTATGGGCGTAGATGCAGGAGCCTACACCGGGTTTTTGTACCTGATGCAATACCGTGAGCTTATTTATGAAATTTGGGAGGAGGTTTGCGGAGCCCGCCTCACCACCAACATTGGCCGCATTGGCGGGTTTGAACGCGATTTTAATGATATAGCTTTTGCCAAATTGGAGAAGTTTTTAAAAGAATACCCCGCAGCTTTAAAGGAGTTTGAAAACCTGTTTACCCGCAACCGTATTTTTATGGAGCGCACTATTGGTGCAGGCCCTATTTCGGCCGAACGGGCGTTAAACTACGGCTTTACAGGACCAAATTTAAGGGCCGCCGGTGTAGATTACGATGTTCGGGTGCATACGCCTTACAGCAGTTACCAGGATTTTGACTTTAAAATTCCAACCGGTAAAACCGGTGATAGTTACGATCGTTACCTGGTGCGCAACGAAGAAATGTGGCAATCTTTAAGCATTATAAAACAGGCATACCAAAAGATACAAGATTTTAAAGGCGAAGAAGCAACCATCTTTCATGCCGATGTACCCGAGTATTACCTGCCGGAAAAAGGCGATGTGTACACAAAAATGGAAGCACTTATTTACCATTTTAAAATTGTTATGGGCGAAATAGATATTCCGCCCGGCGAAGTATATTCTTGTGTGGAAGGCGGCAATGGCGAGCTTGGTTTTTATTTAATCTCTGATGGCGGACGAACACCCTACCGGCTTCATTTTCGGCGCCCTTGTTTTATTTATTACCAAGCTTATGAAGAACTGGTAAAAGGCAGTATGTTAAGCGATGCGATCATTGTAATGTCGTCGCTCAATTTAATTGCCGGCGAAATGGATGGATAAAAACACTTGAGAAAGGGTGCGTATGGATGATTTTGAAACGAAAGGGTTTGAACCAAAAAAGAATATAGAAAAGACGCAAAAAAGGGTACCTGGACTATTTTATCATATCATGGTAGCTCGCAAGAGAACACATTGCAATAATTGAACGAAATAAACAGAAATGACGTTTTCAGAAGAAAAACAACAAAAGGCTCAGGAGATTATTGCACGCTATCCCGAAGGGAAACAAAAAAGTGCACTGATACCTTTATTGCATCTGGCGCAAGCCGACAATGGCGGCTGGCTGAGCGTAGAAGCAATGGACTATGTAGCGGCGCTATTGCAGATAAAGCCAATTGAAGTGTACGAGGTGGCTACTTTTTACAGCATGTATAATTTAAAGCCAGTTGGTAAATACTTGTTTGAAGTGTGCCATACCGGACCATGTATGATAAACGGCAGCGACAACATCATTGCTTATATAAAAGAAAAGCTACACATCAACATTGGCGAAACAACGGCAGATGGGATGTTTACTTTGAAAACGGTGGAGTGCCTTGGAGCTTGTGGTTACGCACCCATGATGCAATTAGGCAAGTTTTATAAAGAGCATTTAACCGTCGAAAAAATTGATCAGATTATCGAAGAATGCAGAAATACGGCTGCGCAAAATAATTAAACAAAAAAATGGACGCTATTATTGCTTATCTGAATTTTAACGGCAATGCTAAAGAAGCAATGGCTTTTTACGAAACAGCTTTAGGTGGTAAAGTAACCAAATCGCAAACCTTTGGAGATGCCAACATGGCTGAAGATGAGGACATGAAAGATAAAGTGCTGCATGCTGTATTTGAAGCAGGAAACTTAATGTTTATGGTAAGTGATTGTCCGCCGGGAGTATCGGTGCAACCGGGCGATCAGTTAAGTTTATCGCTTAACTTTAGCGATGCATCTCTAATCGAAAAAACTTTTACAGCTTTATCTGAAGAAGGACAAATCACTATGCCATTGCAGGATACATTTTGGGGTGCTCGTTTTGGTATGAC
This sequence comes from Chitinophagales bacterium, assembly GCA_038243445.1. Classification (GTDB taxonomy): domain Bacteria; phylum Bacteroidota; class Bacteroidia; order Chitinophagales; family Chitinophagaceae; genus Flavisolibacter. The sequence goes on from JBBSRB010000001.1 coordinate 7,557, forward strand.
AAAAGATAAATTCGGTGTTCATTGGATGTTCAATTATGACAAGCCGAAAGATTAAAATTATTAAGAATGTAAAAGGGCAAATGCAGTAACGATTTACACTTTTACATTTGCATGTTATTATATAAATGGGAAGAAAACTATTACTTGAAAAAGCAGACATCGAAGGCATAAAGCAGTACGATGTATACCGAAAAAATGGTGGTTATTCTGTTTTGGAAAAAGCCTTTAAAATAGGCCCCACCCAAATTTTAGAAGAAGTGAAGAAAAGTGGCTTACGTGGCCGCGGTGGTGCCGGCTTTCCCACAGGAATGAAATGGAGCTTTTTAGCCAAACCCGAAGGCGTTCCTCGCTACCTGGTGTGCAATGCCGATGAAAGCGAACCCGGTACGTTTAAGGATCGGTACCTGATGGAATTTTTGCCGCATCTTTTTATAGAAGGCCTAATTATATCTTCTTATGCGTTAGGCACTAATGCCTGCTACATCTACATAAGGGGCGAGTATGCCTGGATCACCGATATCCTAGAGCAGGCTATTGCCGAAGCAAAGAGCGCCGGATGGCTGGGCAATAATATTTTAAGCAGTGGCTTTAATTTAGAAATGTATGTGCAACGCGGCGCAGGTGCTTACATCTGCGGCGAAGAAACAGCCTTACTCGAATCGCTGGAAGGAAAAAGAGGCAACCCGCGCCTGAAGCCTCCTTTCCCGGCGGTAAAAGGTTTATGGGGTTGCCCAACTGTTGTAAACAATGTAGAAACCCTTGCGGCTGTTGTACCCATAATCGAAATTGGCGGAGAAGAATATGCAAAGATTGGAGTAGGTAAAAGCACTGGCACAAAGCTTATTTCTGCCTGCGGCAACATTAATAAACCGGGCGTGTACGAAATAGACATGACACAATCGGTTGAAGAATTTATTTACAGTGACGAATATTGCGGCGGCATTAAGGGGGGGAAAAAGCTAAAAGCCTGCATTCCCGGCGGTTCGTCAGTTCCTATACTTCCTGCCAATTTATTATTGACAACAGCAAAAGGCGAAAAACGATTGATGACTTATGAGAGTCTTGCCGACGGCGGCTTTCAAACAGGTTCCATGATGGGTTCTGGCGGTTTTATTGTGTTAGATGAGGACCAGTGCGTGGTGCGCCACACGTATTCCCTGGCCCGCTTTTATCGTCATGAAAGTTGCGGACAATGTTCGCCCTGCCGCGAAGGCACCGGCTGGATGGAAAAAATTTTATTCAATATAGAAACCGGTAAAGGAAATATGAGCGATATTGATTTGTTGTGGGATATTCAAAGCAAAATTGAAGGAAATACTATTTGCCCTTTGGGCGATGCAGCAGCCTGGCCCGTTGCCGCCGCCATCAGGCATTTTAGAGACGAATTTGAATGGCATGTAACCCATGCCGATGAGGCACAAATCAGAAACTTTGGGTTGGCTCATTATGCCGATCCGCTGGAAGTGAGCGTTGCATAATTAAGGAGTGACTTTCTTAATTTTTTTAGAGGCTTTAAGTAACATTCACATGGGGCAATTGCTAACGTAAAGTAGATAATTTATAAAGTAGCGCTAATAACGCAGAGTTCTGCGCAAAGATTGAAAAGATGTCTGAAGAAAAGAAGCTTTTTAAGGTAACCATAGATAACATTTCGATAGAAGTGGAGCCGGGCACCAGCATATTAATGGCGGCCCGCAAAATTGGCGGCGATGTAGTGCCGCCCGCCATGTGTTATTACAGTAAGCTTGAAAGCACGGGCGGATATTGCCGCACCTGCATGGTAAAGGTAACCGCCGGTTCCACCGCCGATCCGAGGCCAATGCCAAAGCTGGTAGTTAGCTGCCGTACCCTGGTAATGGACGGCATGATAGTAGAAAATATTACAAACCCCGGTGTGTTGGAAGCACGCAAAGGAGTTGTGGAGTTTTTGCTTATCAACCATCCCCTCGATTGCCCTGTTTGCGACCAGGCAGGCGAGTGCGACCTGCAAGACCTTAGCTATGCACACGGTACAGAGGGAACTCGCTATAAATTTATGCGCCGAACCTTTGAAAGGATAGATATTGGGCCTACTATTCAACTGCACATGACCCGGTGTATTTTATGCTACCGCTGTGTGCACCTGGCTAACCAGGTTTCTGGCCGGCGGGAACACGGTGTTTTAGACAGAGGCGATCACTCGCAAATAGCCACTTATATACAAGAATCTTTAGACAGTGAACTTATAGGAAACGTAATAGACGTATGCCCTGTTGGTGCACTAACAGACAGAACCTTCCGGTTTAAGAACAGGGTTTGGTTTACTAAGCCTGTAGAAGCACACCGCGATTGTCCGACTTGTACCGGAAGAGTTAGACTTTGGATGCGCGGCGATGATGTGATGCGCGTTACCGCCCGTAAAGATCAATGGGGCGAGGTGCAGGAATGGATTTGTAACGAATGCCGCTTTGAAAAGAAAAAAGTTGCCGACTGGGTAATAGAAGGACCTACGAAAGTTGCCCGATATTCGGTAATTGGCGCCGGGCACTACACCAATATTGTTACGCCAGAGGAAACCTTTCAAAATGTAATGGATGGCCGTAAACCAAAATTGCTGATGGATATTCATGAAGTAAGTGGCGTAAACAACGTGGACTTAAATAACATAGATGGGCCGGCGACGAACGCAACCTTCAATGGTCAACCTCTTTCTACCGGTACCAACGTAACAGATGTGAAAGTTGGCAAAGGAAGAAATATGCAAGGAACCGATTCAACAAATCCAGATACACCGTAAAAGACGACGGCTGCCATTGCAGTTTAAAACTTTGACTTATTATGTATTTATTACAATTCGATTGGTGGATTTTTTTAGAGAAGTTTATACTAATTGCTGTTATTGTAACCACATCGCTTATTGTGGCCATGTACAGCACGTATGCCGAACGTAAAGTGGCTGCTTTTTTACAAGACCGGCGCGGCCCCAACCGGGCGGGGCCTTTCGGTCTTCTTCAACCGGTGGCAGATGGCGTAAAATTATTTATGAAAGAAGAAATTATACCTACCCTTTCTTCTAAGTTTCTTTTTGTTTTGGGCCCAATGCTGGCAATGATTACAGCTACCATGACCAGCGCCGTAATTCCCTGGGGCAGCACGATAGATATTGCCGGCCGCGCAGTTCCCTTACAAATTGCCGATATCAACATTGGTGTTTTATACATTTTTGGCGTAGTTAGTTTAGGCGTTTATGGTATTATGATTGGCGGCTGGGCCTCTAACAACAAGTTTTCCTTGCTTGCAGCCGTTCGCGGCGCCTCCCAAATGATTTCGTACGAATTGGCAATGGGGCTTTCGCTGATTGCTGTTTTAATGATTTCCGGATCGTTACGTATGAGCGTTATTGTAAGCGAACAAATACAGCACGGCTGGAATGTGTGGTATCAGCCCCTGGGTTTTTTAATATTTTTTATTTGTGCCTTGGCCGAATGTAACCGAACTCCGTTTGATTTGCCCGAAGCGGAAAACGAATTGAACTTTGGTTATCACCAGGAGTATTCTTCCATGAAGCTTGGTTTTTACCTCTTTTCCGAATACATTAATATGTTTATCAGCGGTGTGCTAATGGCTACGCTTTTCTTTGGTGGCTACGATATTCCATTCGTAAACGAAGCTGCCTGGGGCAATCATTGGTGGGTAGGATTGCTGGGCTTTTTGATGCTTATGGGTAAAGCATTCTTTTTTATTTTTCTGTTTATGTGGATCCGCTGGACTATTCCGCGTTTCCGGTTCGACCAGCTGATGAACCTGGGCTGGAAGAAGTTGCTGCCGTTGGCTATTGTAAATATGTTGATTACCGCGGTAGTGGTTTTGTTACTAAATAAATAAACAAATGGTAAGTGAAAAGGCTGGTGTAAAACGGCTAATTTTGCGCCTGCATGATGTTTACCACGCAACAAAAACAAAAGGTAGTGTGGCATTATTGTAAAGAGAAACCGGTGAAGAAAGTGTATTTGTTTGGCTCTTACACACGCGGCGAAGCAGAAGAAAACAACGATGTGGATTTGTTGGTTGATTTAGAAAACGGAAAAGCAAAAGGGTGGCAATTCTTTGTTTGGTTTTATGAACTTGAAAAAACTTTTTCAAAAAAAAGATGTTGTTTCAAACGTTTTCAAACCAAAGCACACGAGCAATTGGAGGCTAATTGAAAGAATAAATAGCGACAAAGTTCTAATCTTATGAAAAAGCATGATTTCTATGATGCGGATTGGCTGAAGCTAAAGTTTTGAAAAGGGCAGTAGTGAGAGAGTAAGAAATGACAGCAGAAGCTGCTAATTCAATTTCGTTTGAAATGAGACAGCGGTATCCTGAAGTTTAATGGAAAAAGATAATTGCAACGCACAACAGAATTATCTACAAATACTTTCATGTAAGTTTTGTTGTGGTTTAGGAAATAATTAAAAATGAATTAACCGTTCTGGAGAAATAGGTAATTCAAATATTGAATGAGGTAAAGTAAATGCAAGCACTAACAAATAGAAATAAAGAGGTAGATCGGGCGCCTATGACGTGGCTGGAGCGAATTTACCTCTGGAACATTGCAAAAGGCATGGCTATCACGTTTAGCCACATGTTCAAAAAAAAGCCTACCATAAACTACCCCGAACAAAAACGTAGCTTTTCAGACGTATTTAGAGGCGTGCAAATCTTAAACAGAGACGAAGAAGGGCGGGAGCGTTGCACAGCCTGCGGCTTGTGCGCTGTGGCTTGCCCGGCAGAAGCCATAACTATGGAAGCTGCAGAGCGCCAGCCGGGCGAAGAGCATCTATATCGTGAAGAAAAATACGCGGCAAAATATGAAATTAATATGCTTCGGTGCATTTTCTGCGGCCTGTGCGAAGAAGCTTGTCCTAAAGACGCTGTGTATTTAACAAAAACATTTGCTCCGGCCAACTACGCCCGCGAAGGATTTATTTATGGAAAAGATGATCTGTTAATTCCGAACCCGGTAACAGAGCCAGAAGCTTATGCAGAGGCAAAAGGATCAATTGGTAAAGAAATAAAATAGGAAGACAACCGGCATGGGAATAACACAAATACTTTTTTGGATACTGGCTATTTTTACCTTGTTTAGTGCGCTAATGGTGATTACCAGTAAAAACCCGGTGTATAGCGTGCTGTGGCTTATTATTACCTTTTTCACTATATCGGGCCATTATATTTTATTAAACGCCCAGTTTTTGGCGGTGGTAAATATCATTGTTTATGCAGGCGCCATTATGGTGCTTTTTCTGTTTGTACTAATGTTAATGAACCTGGCAAAAGATAACGAGCCACAAAAAAGCAAATGGCTTAAACTGGCGGGCGCTCTTGCCGGCGGATCATTATTGCTGGTAATGGTGGCTGCGCTAAAAGGCACCGAGCAGCAAATGACCGAACTGGGAACGGGCAACATAGGACTGATAGAAAATTTAGGACAGGTGTTGTTTACTCAATACGTGGTTCCGTTTGAAATAAGCAGCATATTATTTTTAAGCGCAATGGTAGGCGCCGTAATTATTGGTAAAAAAGAATAAACAAATTTGATCATTGGCAATTAGCTAATTGAGCTAATTAGTCCATCAGCTAATCAGCATTATGAACGTACAGTATTACATTTTTCTTTCCGTAGCCTTATTTGTAATAGGTATTGTGGGCGTGCTTACCCGCCGTAACGCCATTATTGTTTTTATGTGTATAGAGTTGATGTTAAATGCGGTAAACCTTTTACTGGTGGCTTTTTCGAAAATGCACCACCTGGCCAACAGCGCAAAAGACATTACGGCCGGCACCGACGGACAGTTGTTTGTATTCTTTATAATGGTAGTTGCCGCCGCTGAAGTAAGCGTTGGGCTGGCCATTATTGTTATGCTTTACCGAAACACGCAATCCATAGATATAAACTTTTTAAACAGGCTGAAACACTAAAGCTTTCCACTGTCTTTTTAGGAAAGCTTTAATGAGGACTCTTTATGAAAAATTTGATTTTTTTAATTCCGCTTTTGCCGCTTATTGGTTTTCTTGTAAACGGGCTGGGCCGAAAAACATTACCAAAAGGGGTCGTTTCCTTAATTGGCTGCGGCGTTGTGCTGGGTTCTTTTCTTATTAGCTTGATGATTTTTTTGCAAGGCAGCTACTCCGCTACCCCTTTTAAATATTTCGATTTCATTAATGTTGGTGATCTAAAAATTCCATTTTCTTTCCAGGTAGATCAGTTATCTACTTTATTTATATTGATTATAACCGGCGTAGGGTTTTTAATACACATGTACTCTACCGCTTATATGCACGAAGAAAAGCGGGAACATTACGGCCGTTATTTTGCCTACCTCAATCTTTTTATTTTTTCGATGCTGCTGCTGGTAATGGGCGGCAATTTCTTAATTATGTTTATTGGTTGGGAAGGCGTTGGTCTTTGCTCTTATCTTTTAATTGGTTATTGGTTTAAACATATTGATTATACAAAAGCTGCCAAAAAGGCCTTTGTAATGAACCGCATTGGAGATTTTGGTTTTTTGCTGGCTATTTTTTGGATTGTTCAACAATGGGGAACGCTTTCCTTTTACGATTTGTTTAATGCCGAAACAGGAAAAGTAGCAATAATGTCGGCACAAAACACAACGGCTGTAATTGGCATTACGCTGCTGCTTTTTGTAGGTGCTGCGGGTAAAAGCGCTCAAATTCCCTTATACACCTGGTTGCCCGACGCCATGGCCGGACCCACGCCGGTATCGGCCTTAATACATGCTGCAACTATGGTTACCGCAGGTATTTATATGATTGCCCGCAGCAACGTGCTTTACAACCTGGCCCCGTTTACCCTTACTATTATTGCTATAATTGGTGCAGCTACAGCTTTGTTGGCAGCAACCATTGCTTTAAAGCAAAACGATATTAAAAAAGTACTGGCTTATTCAACGGTCAGCCAGTTGGGTTATATGTTTTTAGCGCTGGGCAGCGGTGCTTATGTAGCTGCCATTTTTCATGTTATGACCCATGCCTTTTTTAAAGCATTATTATTTCTTGGCTCCGGCTCTGTTATACATGCAATGAGCGGCCAGCAGGACATACGTTTTATGGGCGGCTTAAAATCTAAGCTAAAAATTACCTACGCCACTTTTGTAATTGGTTGCCTGGCCATTGCAGGCATTCCACCCCTTTCGGGCTTCTTTTCTAAAGATGCTGTTTTGCTGGCGGCTTTTGAACACAATACTTTTTTATACATTGTAGCATTGATTACAGCGGCTTTAACTGCTTTCTATATGTTCCGTTTGCTGTTCATCACCTTTCATGGTTCTTTCCGGGGTACAGAAGAGCAAAAACACCATGTGCACGAAAGCCCTGCTGCCATGACAATTCCTTTAATTGTGCTTGCTGTGCTATCCATTGTAGGCGGTTTCGTAGGCGTGCCCGAAGCATTTATACAAGGTGGCGAAAAGCTAACCCGGTTTTTACAACCGGTTGTGCCCGCATTTGCCCATCATATTTCGCACAGCACCGAATACCTGTTAATGTTGGTAACTGCGGTTATTTCTATTATAGCCATTGTTATTGCCTGGATGCGGTACCGAACTTATAAGGAAGAAAAATCTACCCCTTTTGGAAAGGTTTTGGCCAATAATTGGTATGTAGATGAAGTGTACAACAGTGCTATTGTAAAGCCGCTGAACAAATTTGGTTCCTTTGCAAACACCTACTTTGAGCGAAGCGGAATTGATGCTTTGGTAAACGGCGTAGGACGGATGGTGAACTATGGAAGCCGCCAACTGCGTTGGCTGCAAAGTGGGCAAATTGGTAGTTATATATTATTGATGGTAATTAGCATGGTATTGCTGTTTGTGCTTCAGTTTTTTTTACGAAGTTAAATGGCTGATATTGGCCGGTGAAACGTTTAAAAAACCATCCGGCCTATAAAAAAATAATTACCAAAGGCCTCTTAAATTGGATTTAGAAACATGATTGTTTTATTGTTACTGTTACTTCCTTTAGTCGGCGGGCTGGTTGCTTTCTTTTTAAAAGAAGGAAACAGCGCCCGTGGCTGGTCGTTGGCTATAGCCCTTGCAACTTTAGCGGTATCTGTTGTTGGAATAATTGGTGCAAAAGGCAGCGAAAACCTGTTTTTTTCTGCGCCGTGGATGGGTAATTTAGGCACCCGGTTCAGCATTGCTTTAGATGGTATGTCGCAAATTTTATGTTTGTTGATGGCTGTTTCTTATCCTTTAATTTTTCTTTCCACTTGGAAATCGAACTACTCTAAACCAGCCAATTTTTTCGGCTTAATGTTGTTGGCACAGGCCGGCATGATAGGCGTGTTTATAGCAACTGATGCCCTCCTCTTTTATTTCTTTTGGGAGCTTGCACTGATACCTGTTTATTTTCTTTGTTCCGGATGGGGCGGCGAGCGTCGCATTCCGGTTACGTTTAAATTTTTTATTTACACGTTTACGGCATCTTTATTAATGCTGCTTGGGCTGTTGTACCTCTATTTTCAAACGCCCGACCGCTCTTTTGCGCTGGAAGCTTTTTACGCATTGAAGTTGCCAAACGAAACGCAGCTTTGGGTGTTTTGGTTGTTGTTTATTGCCTTTGCAGTAAAAATGCCGGTGTTTCCATTTCATACCTGGCAGCCCGATACCTACGAGCAATCGCCAACAGCAGTAACTATGGTATTAAGTGGGCTAATGGTTAAAATGGGTGTTTATGGTGTTATTCGATGGGTGCTTCCGGTGGTTCCCGTTGCTTCTTATCAGTGGGGCGATGTGGTAATGAGTATGGCCGTTATTGGTATTGTGTACGCATCTGTTTTAGCCATGCAGCAAAACGATTTAAAACGTCTCGTTGCCTATTCATCTATTGCGCACGTAGGTTTAATGGCAGCAGCCATTTTCGCCGAAACAAAAACCGGACTTCAGGGCGTGCTAATGCAGATGTTTAATCATGGTGTAAACATTATTGGGCTTTGGATTGTGGTGGAATTAATAGAACGTCAGTTCAAAACCCGAAAGCTATCGGAACTTGGCGGGGTAGCCCAAAAGGCGCCGGGACTAACAATTTTATTGGTGATTTTAGCGCTTGCAAATGTTTCCCTTCCGCTCACCAATTCATTTGTAGGAGAATTTTTAATGTTTAACGGCATATTTAATTCTACTGCTACAAAATACAGTGCGCTGTTTTCGGCGGTGGCGCTGATTAGCATTATTTTGTCGGCGGTATATACATTGGGCATGATACAGAAAATTTTTTACGGACCTACAAATTCTATTACAGAAAATACGCATGATATTTTCACTAACGAGCGCGTGGCTTTGGGTGTAATTGTTTTGCTGATTGTAACCTTTGGCGTGTATCCGCAACCGCTGTTAAACCTGACCAGTGATTTTGTTGACGTTCTTTTAAAACAGGCAAGTGTTGCCAACCTGATGGTAAAATAATATGAACACATTAATTTTTACAGCTTTATCGGGCGTGCTTATGATGTTTAGCGCCTTTTTATTAAAAAGCAAAACGGCAGTACGCCTGCTGGCGCATGTTTTACTGGCAGCCATTATTATTATCAACTTGCTGGAGTTAAGAGATGTACGCCTGTTGAATATTAATGTTGAGGGAATGATGCAGTTCGACCGGTTTTCTTTGCTGTTTACCCTTGTTGCCAATGTTTGTACGTTTGCTTTTTTCGCGCTTTCTTCAAAAGATATGGAAAAGGTTGGTGTGCACTACAGCGATTATTTTGCACTTCTTTTTTTTATTTTAAGCGGTGTTGTGCTTGTGGCTTCGTTCACGTCTTTGCTTATTCTATTTTTAGGTATTGAAATTATTTCTATCCCACTTTATATTCTTACGGGCAGCGATAAACGTAATTTAAAAAGCAACGAAGCGTCCCTCAAGTACTTTTTAATGGGGTCCTTTTCAACCGGTTTAATGCTGATGGGTATAGCTTTGGTGTACGGCGCTACAGGCACTTTTAACACTACGCTTATGACGTCAGGTTCCAATGGCCCTTCGGTGTTGTTTCTTAGCGGTTTACTGATGTTGTTGTTTTCTATGTCGTTTAAAGTGTCGGCTGCACCTTTTCATTTTTGGACACCCGATGTATATGATGGGGCGCCAACCGTGTTTACTTCTTTTATGGCCACCATTGTAAAAGTTGCGGGCTTCATTGCTTTTATGCGGCTGTTTAGTCAGGCTTTTGGCGACATAAGAGCCGAGTGGCAATTGTTGGTAGCAATAGTAGTTGCGCTTACCCTTTTTATAGGAAATATCACGGCCGTTTTTCAGCAAAGCGTAAAGCGTATGCTGGCTTATTCCAGTATTTCGCAGGCTGGCTTTATGATGCTGGCTGTGTACTCTGTAAGTGCCGATGCACGCGAGGGAATAATTTTATATGCGGCCGCTTACTCGTTGGCAACCATTGGCATTTTTGCTGTATTAATAAAAATGAACGACTATTCTTTTGATGGCTTTAACGGTTTTGCAAAGCAGCAACCTTTAGTTGCAGTAACGCTCGTTATCTTTTTATTATCGCTTGCCGGTATTCCATTAACCGCCGGTTTTCTTTCAAAATTTTATATGCTAAAAGCCACTATTGATGCAGGCAGCATGTCCTTATCCATATTTGCTGTGTTGATGGCTGCCGTTAGTGCATATTATTACTTCAGGTTAATACAGGCTATGTATTTTAAAGATGGAGTGATGGAGCCCATAGAAATAAGCAGCGGTTTTAAGTACACGTTAATTACCATTGCGGCTATTACTGTTCTCCTTGGTATTTTCCCGGGGCTGCTTACCCACTGGTTGTATTTTTAAGTGCTTGCCTTTTATAAATAATTTGATTTAGTGTACGCAAGGTTTAGTATTTTGTTCTCTCATACATGAATACTTCCGATATATTTTCCCTTGCTTCCCGCACTGTTCGCGGCAACAAGCTGCGCACAGCCATTACAGTAGCTATTATAGCTTTTGGTATTATGGCGCTTATTGGCATTATTACCGCCATACAGGCTATGAGTCAAAAATTTACGGAGAGTTTTTCTACCATGGGCGCCAATGGTTTTACAATTCGCTACAAGGAACGCAACTTCAGCATTGGCAATAATACTTCGGAATTAAAAGTATCAAAAAAGGGTGCTAAGAAAGAAAAAAAGTCAAGCTTAGGCAAGCCGTTGTTAATAGATGAAGCAGAATCGTTTGTAAAGCAATATCGTTTCCCCGCCCGCGTGGGGATTTCCGTTTCTGCTACGCGAGCCGCCATAATTAACTTCGGTTCTAAAAAAACATCACCTAATGTTTCCTTATTTGGGGGCGATGAAAATTATCTTTTGTTAAACGGGCTAAGCCTGGAAGCGGGAAGAAATTTCACGCGACAGGAAATTCAGTCTTCAACCAACGTATGCCTTCTGGGGTACGATGTAGCCCAAAAGTTATTTAAGAACAATCCCGAAAAAGCTGTGAACAATGTAGTGCGCGTTAACGGTGCACCTTACCGCGTTATTGGCGTTTTGGAAAGCCGGGGATCTTCGTTTGGTTTTAGTCGCGATAATGTGGCCATTACAGGTTACCGGAATATTAAACGAAATTTTAATTCAGGGGCTTCTTTTGTTATTGGCGTGATGGCTGATGATATTAACCAGGTAGAGGAAGGCATGGGTGAGGCCGAAGGCGTATTTCGGTCGATACGAAAAATAAACACAACAGAAGAAAGCAACTTTGCACTTGACCGCAGCGACAGCGTTGCCGAAAAGGCAATGAACAGCCTTGGGTTTTTAACAGGCGCGGCTACTGTAATTGGGCTTATTACGTTAATTGGTGCCGCTATCGGGTTAATGAATATTATGCTTGTTTCGGTTACCGAACGAACAAAAGAAGTAGGCTTAATAAAAGCCATTGGAGGAAAAAGCAAAACGGTACGTCAGCAATTTTTAATGGAGGCTATCATTATCAGCATTCTTGGTGCGGTCATTGGAATAATTTTAGGGATATTGGTAGGAAATTTATTTTCGATGCTTTTGGGTACAGGCTTTGTGGTGCCCTGGGATTGGGTGGGTTATGGCATTTTAATCTGTACCGTTGTTGGCCTGCTGGCGGGCTCGTACCCCGCATGGAAAGCGGGCAAACTAAATCCTATAGAAGCCCTTCGGTACGAGTAGCTAGCAGGTAATAATTCCCCACCCTTTTGCCACCCTTTACTTTGTTCTAACAAAAAAAAATTGTAGTTGTGCTGCCAAAAAACCTTTCAAAAAGGGGTAGGACAGCTTTAAATAAAATAGCAAAACCCTTTCATGCAGCGGAGCAGCAAAAGCATTTTTTAATAATTTTCTTCTTCATTAAGTTTTCTTTCGCCAAGCAAGTGTATCTTTCAATCTTAATAATTGATTAACAAATAAAACAAGTAGAAAAAAAAGCGAATCTTTTTTAAACTTCACGTATAAAAAGTAACAGTTCTAAAAAAAAAAAACATTGCAACAAACATTGAATGCTTTTTTTCAGTAGAATTGTAATCTCTTAAATAAGCTCACATTCTTAAAATCAAAAACAACTAAAAATTACGATCATGGCAGAGCAAAGACCAATTGCAGCAACAGGAACAACAACTTCGGCGAAGGCTACATCTGTTCAACCCAAAAAAAGCAGTAACCTTATTTCATGGCTTGCACCAATTGGTTGTATCCTGGCCGGTTATATTGTGTGGCGTTATTTAATGGGTGCCGATTCGGGTTTTAAACAACCAGATCCCGCAGGTGGTTTCTGGCCGCACCACCTTGGTCCTAAAGACGCATTTCATGCCATTTACGAAGGCGGAATTATTGTTCCCCTTCTGATTGGATTATTATTTATGGTAATTACTTTTTCTATTGAGCGCTTTTTAACCATAGGTAAAGCTCTTGGAAAAGGAAGCATCGCCGATTTTGTACGTAAAGTGCAATACCACCTTGCTAACCGTAACGTTGATGCAGCTTTAGCTGAGTGCGACAAGCAACGCGGTTCTGTAGCTAACGTAATGAAAGCCGGTTTGCGTCGTTACAAAGAAATGATTAATGTAACGGATTTAGATACAGAACAAAAGGTAATGTCTATTCAAAAAGAAGTAGAAGAAGCTACAGCTTTGGAATTACCGATGTTACAAAAAAACCTGGTGTTTCTTTCTACTATCGTTTCTCTGGGAACCCTTGTTGCCCTTTTAGGTACCGTGCTTGGTATGATCCGCTCGTTTGCAGCTCTTGGTGCAGAAGGTGGTGCAGGCGCGGCTTCTAACCTTGCAGTGGGTATTTCTGAAGCACTTTATAACACCGCTTTAGGTATCGGTACATCGTCTTTGGCACTTGTTACGTACAACATGTTAACTACAAAAATCGACAGCATTACATACGGTATCGACGAGTCTGGTTTTACATTAACACAAAGTTTTGCTTCTACTTATAAATAAGTAGCAGCTAACTTATGGAAAAAGCAAACTTGTGCATCTAAATACAAAATGATGCCTCTCAAAATAAAATTTGAATAGATTATGCCAAGTGTTAAAATAGCTAAAAAAAGTTTAGATTACGACATGACTCCCTTTGTGGATATTGCGTTTTTGATTCTAACTTTTTTTATTATGGCTACCAAAATGAAGCCACCGGCACCAGTGGATATTACAACGCCCAATTCTGTTTCTACCGAAACACTTCCGGAAAACGATGCGTTGCTGGTGGAAATTGATAAAACCGGCAGAGTGTTTTTTTCTATGCTGGCCGAAGCAAAACCCGATGCAAAGCGGAACATTATTGTAAACCTGAATAAAACCAGGAACCTGGGATTATCAGAGGCCGAAATGGACAATTTCGTAAAAATTCAGTCCATTGGTGTTCCGTTCAGCGCACTTAAAAGTTTGCTTTCGCAACCGGCAGAAAAAGTAAATGCCGATGCCAGCAGTCTGCCCGGTATCCCGGTGAAAGATTCTGCTTCCAATGAACTTTATTATTGGATTAGAGATGCGGTAAGTGCATTTGCGGGCAGCCCCATTCAATACCTAATAAAAGGCGATAACGCGTCGAAGTATCCCGAGTTTAAAAGTGTTATCAATTCGTTTACCCGAAATGAAATCTTTAAATTCAAGCTGGTTACCTCGCCCGAGGATGCTCCTATAGGTTCCGATTTGTATCGTTCGCGGCAGCCAGGCAGTGCGCCAACATCTGAATAATTTTTTAAAAATATAAAAAAAACTGTATGGCAAGTTTAGATAGCGGCGGCGATGACGGGCATAAAAAAGGGCCTGGTGTAAAGAAAGCGAAAAAGCTTTCTACCCGCCTTGATATGACCCCAATGGTTGACCTTGGATTTTTGCTGATCACCTTCTTTATTTTTACCTCCACCATGAGCTCGCCGGCTGGCATGAAACTTCTGATGCCGAAAGACACAGAAAAGGTGGATGAACGAAATAAGGCAAAAGAATCGGGCGCCCTTACCATTATGTTGGGCAAAGCCGACCAGGTTTATTATTACGAAGGTCAGCTTTCACCAACAGGCGACAACTTTAAATCAACCAACTTTAAGGGTATTCGCGAGGTCATCATTAATAAAAAACGCTCAACACCGCCCGACGATTTGGTGATTGTAATTAAACCAAACGAAGAAGCAACGTATAAAAACACTGTGGACATTTTAGATGAAATGACCATCAACGAAATAAAACGTTTTGCGCTGGTTGATATTACACCCAACGAAAATGAGCCGCTTAAGAAAACCGAGCAGATGAACGGCATAAACTAAGGGCGTTAAATTATGGAAAGAGGCTTTCAATAGCATCTAAATAAAAAAACAAAATGGAAGCAAACAAAATTTTAAACACCGATTTTCTGGATTTGCTCTTTGAAAACCGGAACAAAGCGTACGGGGCTTACAATTTAAGAAGAACCTACAATAGGCGTATGCTAACAGCTTTGGCTGTTACCTTAGGTGTAGCATTACTTATTTTCCTGAGTTCTTTTTTAAGTAGCTCCGAAGACGACGACGCTGCTAAGCTAAATGTAAAGGAAGTAGAGCTGATCAACGTAAAAGAAGAGCCACCCCCCGTGGAACCTCCGCCTCCGCCTCCGCCAAAGCAGGAGCCGCCGCCCAAGGTGGAAATGACTAAGTTTACCCCACCCGAAATTGTAAAAGACGAGCAGGTGAAAAAAGAAGACATTCCGCCTGAAGTAGAAAAACTGGAGGATACAAAAATTGACGTTATTAACCAGGAAGGAATAAAAAGCATGGATGTAGCAGTGCCAGTTGTGGATGAAGGTAAAGCCGTAGTGGTTGTAAAAGATGAAACGAACTACGACCAAACCTTTACGAAAGTGGAAGTAGAAGCCGAATTTCCTGGTGGAATGGGCGCCTGGAGAAAGTTTTTGGAACGTAACCTTAGCGGTGACGCACCAACCAGCGCCGGAGCGCCTCCAGGATCTTATACTGTTGTGGTTCAGTTTATTGTAGATAAAGAAGGAAACGTTTCCGATGTGAAGGCGCTTACTAATCATGGCTACGACATGGAAGGAGAAGCCGTTCGGGTTGTTAAAAGAGGACCTAAATGGAAGCCTGCTATTCAAAACGGTCGCCAGGTAAAAGCTTACCGCAAACAACCGATAACATTTATGGTTACCGACCAATAGGAAATTATGATTATATTATAGAAATCCTCCGCCTTTCGCGGAGGATTTTTTTTGCCCCCGGAGTACACTAATTTTGACCCTTAAATGAACAATAAACTTTCTGGTTGGGATGATACAATAGTGGCTTTGTCTACGCCACCGGGCATTGGTGCCATAGGGGTTATACGGTTAAGTGGCGCGCAATCAATTCACATTATCAATCAGCTCTTTCCTTCCAAAAACTTAAACAGTCAACCTGCCAACACGCTGCATGTTGGCCTTTTAGAACAGGATGGAATTATAATAGATGAAGTAGTAGTTTCACTTTACAAAGCGCCTCGTTCCTATACCGGCGAAAACGTGGTCGAAATTAGTTGCCACGGATCCCCATTTATTCATCAACAGGTAATTAATGCTTGTATAAAACAGGGTGCCCGATTGGCAAAAGCGGGCGAGTTTACACAAAGAGCCTTTTTAGCAGGAAAGCTTGATTTAACCCAGGCCGAGGCTGTAGCCGACCTGATTGCGAGTAATACCACTGCTGCACATAAAACTGCGCTAAACGCCATGCGGGGAGGCTTTTCTGAAGCTTTAAAACAGCTAAGGGAACAACTCATTACCTTTTCGGCTTTAATTGAATTGGAATTAGATTTTTCTGAAGAAGATGTGGCCTTTGCCGACCGTACGCAGTTGCAAAACCTGGTTCAGGTATCATCTTACGAAACGGGGCTGTTATTGCAGTCGTTCAGCCTTGGTAATGTGATAAAAAATGGAGTTAGTGTGGCCATAATAGGTAAGCCAAATGCAGGCAAGTCAACTTTGTTGAACGCGTTGCTAAACGAAGACCGTGCTATTGTAAGCGAAATACCAGGCACCACCAGGGATACTATTGAAGAAGTGATA
The DNA here is from genome assembly GCA_038243445.1 of Chitinophagales bacterium. Taxonomy (GTDB): domain Bacteria; phylum Bacteroidota; class Bacteroidia; order Chitinophagales; family Chitinophagaceae; genus Flavisolibacter. Next base: position 24,080 of record JBBSRB010000001.1, read on the forward strand.
AACATTGATGGTATATTGTTTCGGTTAATAGATACCGCTGGAATCAGGAGCCATACACCCGACAGTATAGAAAGTGCAGGCATTGAGCGGAGCCGCGAAAAAATGCGGCAATCTGATCTGGTGATTTATTTGTTTGATGTAGCTGAAATAAGTGCCGACGAACTGGCTGAAATTGCGGCAGAAGTAAGCCGCCTGCAAACCAATGTATTGCTGGTAGGAAACAAGACCGATGCTTTTAACGAGCAGGCAGCACGGGACAAGTTTTCAACCATTAGCGAAATTTTATTTATTTCTGCAAAGAGTGGTTTACATCTGGAGGTGTTGCAGGCACGGATGGTAGACCAGGTGTTGCAAAAAGGAGTTAGCGCTGAAAACGTAATTGTTACCAACACGCGCCACTACCATTCACTGCAGCAAGTACACCAATCGTTAACAGACGTTGAAGAAGGCTTAAAAGAAGGTATAACCGGCGACTTGCTGGCGTTGGATATTCGCCGGTGCCTCCAGTACCTCGGCGAAATCACCGGCGAAATCACCAATGAAGATCAGCTTGATTATATTTTCAGCAAGTTCTGTATCGGAAAGTAGAAGACACAAACTAAGCAAATAGCATTTACATAGTAAACCGTTTAAAAGCCTCTATTTTAGGGGCTTTATTATGTCCTTACCTATGGTTTGATTATCATTATTATTGGTTTATTTGGTACAAGTTTTTACCTTAGTTGTACCTCAAAAGGGTTTTAGGCTATCTGAAATCCTTTTAAGGCGAAGTGATTGCACTTAAAGACACTTATTTGCACTTAACAACAATAAACGCTATCTAATAAGTTCTAATATTAGAGTGAACAAAATTTGCCAGTATTGCGGAAAGGAGTTTGAAGCCAGAACCACCGTAACAAAAACCTGTTCTGATCATTGTGTTAAGATGCTATACAAGCAAAAACAAAGGAATTTGAAAGTTGAAGGGGCAAAAGCTGACACGGTAAGGATTAAAACAAAGCCCATTGAAGAACTGAAAGCAAAGGAGTTTTTAACCGTCCGTGAAGTGGCTGCATTGCTTAACTGTTCTATTCGTTCTATTTATTACCACATTGAAACCGGAAATCTTAAAGCCGTAAACCTTGCCCAAAGAAAAACTTCTCCATCTTACGACGCTCCTAAAGGATATATCTGAAGCAGATAATAGATTAAGCTAAGGAAAGATTTTATTCTAAAATATTAATGGATTGGCAATTAATAAATTTTCTGTTTATTCAAAAATGATAGACTGAATTGCTGCTCCCCTTAATTCCTTTAATACTCCATCAAAATATTGAACCTTGACTTTAGAAACCTTTCCCCAATTAAAAACTTTAGTAAAAAATACTGTTTCAAAGTTATAGGAGCCACTTTCCATTGAGGCAATAGGACCAACCATTTGAACAGTTTTACTTGAGATTAGGTCATTAACCGGATTATAGATAGAAAGAGTTGCCCATACATATTTTATTGATGATTTACGAGTGTTAGTGATTGATGCAGTATAGCTAACAAAATCACCATCATAATAAAAGCGTGAAAAACTAAAACCAAAACCATTTTTACTTATCGCATCAACGATCTTAGATTTTCTTAATTTTTCATTCTTTTCTTCAATTTGCTTGTCTTGTTCAATTAGTTCCAAGTATTTTACAGCAACGCTATAGCTATTGCCAGAGTTTGTCGTAAGGTTTTTCAGCCGCTCTTCTTGATCAGAGCTAAAATAAAGTGTATGCCTTTGGAGCCAACCGGAATCTTTATTGAAAACAACCTTAACCCAGTAATCTACTTTACCTATTGCGATAACCTTACTTCCATTTGGAACTGTAGTAATAATTTGGCTTTTTGGAACATTGTAATCATTGAAAGCATGCGGTTGGGTCTGTGTGTAAAGTTTAGTTTGAAATAAAGTTTCTCCAACTGCAATTTGAGCATGTAGGGTAGTGTTAAAACAAAATAAAATCAACAGTAGTCTGGACATAAAACAATTTCTCGATGAATGGGTTAAAGGCTAATGCCTTAAAGAGAGTCTAAGGCAGAATTGTTTAAATATTTTTTTTGCATGCACCTGAATAGATGTACATAGTACAAGTAAGAAAGCTATTTTTCATGTTAGCTTTGGTTATAATTTGACTATAAGTATAATAAAAATGGGTTGCTTTTCAAATGTACACAAAAGTGAATTAAACCGACAGGATTTTACATATTTGTTCCTTATTTGTATCTAAAAATCACTTTTCATCTATAGAACGCAATACGGGTAAGTGTTTCATACACTTTCCTATATTCTGTATTGGAAAATAACGAAATGGACGTGAAGGTGATCAGCGGTATTTACATACTTAGTTTGTTTACACCTAATGGCGATCGTTTGAATGATGAATGGCGTATTGATGATCTGGAATCGGTTGTACGCTAGAGAGGGGCGGGTGTTTAACCGAGCCAACGGGTTGGTGTATCATGTTCAAAATAAAGCGGCCATTTGAGTTAGGAGATTAAAAGGAATAGCACAGCCTTCAGGTGTATTCATTTTACTAGGAAAGCTTCAAAAAAGGGTACCCTTTTTAAATGTTTTATTACCCTTACCAGGTAAATTATCTTTTTTAAAGGAAAGGCACAGCAGTGCACACATCGCCAATGGCCGGTAAAGGGGATGCCTTAATTTTACCGCAAAACGTCCTTTCAATAGCAACTTCGCCTAACATATTAGCGCATCCAATAGAATACCTGAAAGGCGTGGGCCCGCAGCGTGCCGACCTGTTGAAAAAAGAATTAGCCCTTTTTACATTTAACGATTTGCTGCACCATTTTCCTTACCGGCATATAGATAAAACAAGGCTTCTAAAAATCATTGATTTAAATGCAGCCACCGAATTCGCGCAAATTCAAGGCACCCTTCAGTACAGCGAAGTAATGGGCGAAAAGGCTTCAAAAAGGCTAATTGCTTATATAAAAGATAATACCGGAATGGTTGAATTAACCTGGTTTAAAGGCATTACTTGGGTAGAAAGGCTACTGCAGCAAGGCCAGCAGTACACAGTTTTTGGAAGATTGAGTTTTTTTATGGGAAAGCCGCAAATGGTTCACCCGGAGATAGAGCTGGTAAGCGACCAAACTTCACCAACGAAAAGTAAGTTGGAACCTGTTTATGCAACTACCGAAAAACTAAAAGCGCGGGGACTGGGCGGGCGCCAGATAGGTAAACTGGTGGACAGTTTATTGCAACTCATTTCGCTAAAAGATCTGCCCGAAAACCTGCCCGGTTCAATAGTTTTAAAAGCAAAACTCCAAAACCGCTTTATTGCGTACAGCACTATTCATTTTCCAAAAAACACCGAAGAGCATTATGCCGCTGTCCGGCGGCTAAAGTTCGAAGAATTATTTATTTCCCAACTGCGGCTGGCCTTGGTACGGTCGGAGCGGCACAGGCTTTCAAAAGGGGTTGTTTTTACTAAACTAGGACAATCGTTTACTTCTTTTTATAATAACAATTTGCCTTTTAGCCTTACCGGTGCGCAAAAAAAAGTGTTGAAAGAAATACGTGTAGATACGGCCTCTGGCCACCAAATGAACAGGCTTTTGCAGGGCGATGTTGGAAGCGGAAAGACCATTGTAGCCCTTTTAGCCATGTTATTAGCCATTGATAACGGCTATCAGTGTTGCCTGATGGCGCCCACCGAAATTTTGGCGCAGCAACATTTAACTTCTATTACCGAACTTTTAAATGGTTTGCCTCTAACGGTGCGAAAGCTTAGCGGCTCTACCAAAACGGCAGAAAGAAAGCAGCTTTTAGCAGCCTTGAAAGAAGGCGCCGTGGACATAATAATTGGCACGCATGCCCTGATAGAAGAAGTGGTTCAGTTTAAAAACCTGGGACTTGCCATTGTAGATGAACAGCACCGCTTTGGCGTGGCGCAACGGGCGAGGCTTTGGAAAAAAGCAATCATTCCGCCTCATGTGTTGGTAATGACGGCAACGCCCATACCGCGTACGCTGGCGATGACTGCCTACGGCGATTTGGATTATAGCGTAATGGATGAATTGCCGCCCGGAAGGCTGCCCATAAAAACCGTTCACCGTTACGATACATACCGAACAAAAGTGATGGATTTTATTAAAGGTGAAATAAACCTTGGGCGGCAGATCTACATTATTTTTCCACTGATAGAAGAAAGCTCAAAGCTTGATTACGAAAACCTGATGCAGGGTTACGAAAATGTAAAGGCTTTTTTCCCGGAACCTAAATATTGGATTAGCATGGTACACGGCCGGCAAACGGCAGATGTAAAAGAAAATAATATGCAGCGCTTTGTAAAAGGCGACACGCAAATAATGGTAAGTACAACGGTAATTGAGGTAGGTGTAAATGTGCCCAACGCATCGGTAATGGTTATTGAAAGCGCCGAAAAGTTTGGCTTATCTCAACTGCATCAGTTGCGGGGGCGCGTTGGCCGCGGATCGGAAAAAAGCTATTGTATATTAATGACGGCAACCAAACTCGGAAACGACGCGCGGGAACGGCTTAAGATTATGACTTCTACCAACGATGGTTTTGAAATTGCTGAAAAAGATTTGGAATTGCGCGGACCAGGCGATATTGAAGGCACCCGCCAAAGTGGTGCGCTTGCCCTTCATTTAGCCGACCTGGTAAAAGACAAAGCAATATTGGAAGCGGCAAAAGAGCATGCTGAAGAAATTATTGAAAAAGATCCAAACCTCCAATCCGAAGACAATTTGCCTTTAAAACACTTTCTCATCTCTTTAAAAGGCAAAACGCCGTGGAGCAAAATATCTTAACAAGGTTTTGCACAACAATTCTCGTTTAATTTAGTTAATTTCAAAATTAGATTGCGTATCAAACCTCACATACTTACCCTACTTGCCTTTTTGACGTGTTTTGTAGCTTTTGCGCAGAATTATAGCGCCATTGAGTTTATAGAAAATAAAGGCCAATGGGATTCGCAGGTGCGCTTTACAGGCGCGGTGCCCGGCGGTGCTTTTTATATTCAATCTTCCGGCTTTACCGTTGTTCAAAACCATCCCAAAGAATGGGCGCAGTTGCGCGAACAAATGCATGCTCACCAGCCAAAAGATGCAAAAAAGGGTAACAAAGAGAGCGAAAACCTGCCGGCACTTACAAAACTCCGATCGCATGCCTATAAAGTAAGTTTTGTAAATGCCGCTCTAAAACCTTTGATTGTTGCCGATAAACCGCTTGCTACCTACAATAATTATTTTATTGGAAACGATCCTACTAAATGGGCAACTGATTGTAAAATTTACCAGGGCATAACGCTGCAGGAGATCTATCCAAATGTTGATGTTCGCTATTACGCCCACAACGGACAATTAAAATACGATTTGATTGTACGACCTGGAGCCGACGTTTCTAAAATTGGATTGAAGTACGAGGGAGTTGATAAGCTTGAAATTAAAAATAAGGAATTGGTTGTTGGTACTTCCGTTGGATCGGTGAAGGAGCTATCGCCATACAGCTATCAATTTCTTGAAAAAGGTAAAAAAGAAGTTTCGGTAAAATACAAACTTGAAGGAAATATTGTTCGCTTCGATGTAAAGGGCTACGATCCTTCAAAAACCCTCATTATTGATCCTACTTTTATTTTTGCTTCTTACTCCGGCAGCACAGTAGATAACTGGGGTTTTACCGCTACTTACGGCCCAGATGGCAGCATGTATGGTGGCGGAATTGTTTTTGGGCAGGGCTTTCCAACAAATGTGGGTGCGTACGATCAAACCTTTAGCTCCGGCGGCTCTTTTTGTGGGTCATCAAGCACTGTAGATATTGGAATTATTAAATTATCGCCGGACGGAGTAAGCCGGATTTATGCTACTTATATTGGCGGGAATGGAGTAGATCAGCCACATAGCTTAATTGTAGATGAAGGAGGAAATTTGGTATTAGCCGGAAGATCTGATGCTGCAGATTATCCTACAACAGGCACGGGCCTAATTGGCCCGGGCGGCAACTTTGATATTGTGGTAACCAAACTAAACGCCTCCGGCAGTAAGCTCCTGGGTTCCAAACGAATTGGCGGATCAGGTGATGATGGCGTAAATATTTCGCCCTGCCATAGTACCGCTCAATCGTTACAGCAAAACTACGGCGATGGCGGCCGTAGCGAAATTATTCTGGATGGTGCAGGAAATATTTACGTGGCTTCAAGTACGCAATCAACCAACTTTCCGGCTACGGCAGGTGCTTTTCAAAAAACTGCAGGTGGCAAGCAAGACGGAGTAATTCTAAAATTTCCGCCCGATGTTTCTTCCCTGACCTTTGGTACTTACATTGGTGGTACTGGCGACGATGCCGCTTATGTACTTTCAATAAACCCCACCAACAACCAGTTGTATGTAGCCGGTGGCACAGCAAGTACTAATTTTCCAGGGATACAGGCTTCTTCGCTAAACAAAACCAACCAGGGTATTGATGGATATGTTTCTATTATAAGTAACAATGGTTCCTCTTTAATCAAATCAACTTACCTGGGCACCGCAGAAACCGACCAGGTATATGGGCTTAAATTCGATCATGCGGGCTTTCCCTACGTAGCAGGACAAACGGGTGGTAACTGGCCCATTATAAACGCTGCCTGGGGCACTGCTGGTGCACCTCAATTCATTGCAAAGCTTCAACCCGATCTTTCAGCCTTTGTTTATTCTACCCGTTTTGGCACTAAAAGCGCCGTTCCAAATATTTCGCCTGTTGCTTTTTTGGTTGATCGTTGTGAGAACGTTTATGTTTCCGGCTGGGGAGGCGTAGTTAATGCCGGCTACAAATCGGCGGGCACAACGGGTTTGCCAATTGTAAACGGTCTTGGACTTACCCGAAATGATGGAAGTGATTTTTACTTTTTTGTGCTAAAGAAAAATGCAAGCGCCCAGCTCTATGGCGATGTTTTTGGTCAGTATGGCGGTGGAGCCGATCATGTGGATGGCGGCACCAGCCGCTTTGATGAAGACGGCGTTATTTACCAGGCCATGTGTGCTAATTGCGGTGGCGGTCCTGGTATGCCGGCAGGCGGCTCATGGTCGCCAACAAACGCATCCGGAGGCCGTTGCAATTTAGGCATGGTCAAAATTGCCTTAAACCTTGCAGGCACCGCCGCGGGCATTCAACCTTCCATCAATGGGGTTCCGCGCGATTCGTCGGGTTGTATTCCCTTAACAGTAGATTTTAGAGATACGTTGTTAAATGCGGTTACCTACGAATGGGATTTTACCGGGGATGGCATTACCGATCAAATTACCACAGCGCCAAATGCATCGTACACCTACACAGCAATTGGCAAATACAAAGTAAGACTGATAGCGGTAGATTCTACAAGTTGCAACATGCGCGACACGTCCTTTGTAACCATAAAGGCGGGTGATTTAGAAGGAAAAATAAGCCTGGCCGGAGAGCGGGTTCTTCCTTGCGAACAGTTCCAATATAATTTTTCAAACACATCTCAACGCTCCCCAAAACAAGCTTTTGCTCCCCGCTCGTTTGTCTGGGATTTTGGTGATGGTTCTAAGCGGGATACAGTAGACTTTTCATCGGCACCGGTACAGCACACTTTTGCCGCAGTAGGCACTTATAAGGTCAAATTGTATTTTCTTGATCCTGATTATTGCAATGCGCCCGATGTTGCCGAAATGACGGTTTCTTTCGGCCCCTTGAAAGCCGAATTTACAACTCCTCAAAAAGGGTGCGCACCATTCAATGCGGTCTTTACCAACACTTCTACAGGCGCTGCTTTGTATAGGTGGGATTTTGGCAATGGGCAAACATCAACCCAGGATAATCCAACTTATTTGTACACGCAGCCGGGCACCTATGTAATTACATTAACGGCTACCAGCCCCGCACCTTGTTTTAAAGAAGATGTAACTACGCAAACAATTGTTGTTACAGCATCACCGGTTGCAAACTTTACTGCAGCACCACAGCCGCCGGTATTAAATACACCTATTGCATTTACCAATACTTCGTCGCCTGATGCCATTCGTTTTAAATGGAATTTTGGCGATGGAGATACACTGCTAACCAGCAACAGAAACACACCAGTACAGCACGATTTTAATGTAACCGGCCTTTATAACGTGTGCCTGACTGCATTTAATGCTGCAGGCTGCCGTGCCGATATCTGTATGCCGGTGGAGGTAGAAGTGGAGGTTGCTTTAGACGTGCCCAATGCCTTTACTCCCGGCAGCGGCGATTTTAACAGCGTTATATTTCCGCGCGGGTACAATATTGCCAAAATGACGTTTACCATTTGGAACAGGTGGGGACAAAAAATGTTTGAAACAGAAAGTCGTAACAGGGGTTGGGATGGCCGGTTTAAAGGCGTTTTGCAACCTATGGACGTGTATGCTTACACCCTTGAAGTGGAGTTTTTAGATGGCACTAAAACATCTAAAAAAGGGGATATTACATTAATTCGTTAAAAAGAGGAGTGAGGAATGAAACAGAGAATTTTACATACGTTACTGGTCTGTGGCAGCCTGATGGCTGTTCGGTCTGTACAGGCCCAGGATCTTCACTTTTCACAATTTATGAATTCCCCATTAACAACCAACCCCGCAAACACCGGTTTTATACCCGATGGCGATTACCGGCTGGGCATTAACTACCGCGATCAGTGGTCTACTGTAATGAGTGTGCCATACAAAACAATGAGCGCTTATGGCGATGTACAGGTGCTTAAAAACAAATCGGAAAACGGCTGGTTAGGCCTTGGCGGCGTTCTTTTAAAAGATGTAGCTGGCAGCGGCAATCTTACTTCTACAAAAGCGTATGGTTCTGTTGCTTATCATCAAACGCTTGGCTATTCCAGTTTATTAAGTTTGGGTTTTAATGTAGGATATGTAAACAAACGCATCAACCTAAGCAACTTAAAATTTCCAGATCAGTTCGATGGTAAGTTTTTCGACAACAAAATATCTTCCAGCGCATACAGCTACTTAACAAATACCAGCGTGCAGTATTTAGATATGCAGGTAGGAATGAATTACGCGTATTTTCCTACCGATAAAGTGTATGTAAATGCCGGCTTTTCTGCTCATCATGTAAACCGGGCCAAGGAGACTTTTTTCACAGACGATTTTAGTCCGGGTGAAGACAACCGAATTGCTATGAGGCTGATTGGCTTTTTAAATGGAAGCTTTATGATCAACGAGCAATGGATTGTAAATCCAAATGCTTATGTATCTATGCAGGCGGGCTCTGCCGAAGTGGTAGCAGGTGTAAATGCGCATTATAATGTTTCTGGCGATGGTGAATATATTTTAATTGGCGGCGTTTATTACCGTTATAAAGATGCAGCCATTCCCATGATTGGTTTAGGATATAAAGATTTTACGTTTGCTTTTACATACGATGCTACTGTATCTTCTTTAAAAAATTACAATGGAAGCCGCGGCGCTTTTGAGTTTTCGCTCACCAAACAAGGTTTGTTCGATCAGTACAATGGCAACCGGAAACAAACGTTTTGCCCAACGTTTAAAAATTAATTACACCCTTTTTGAAGGGTTTTAACGCGTTTGTGGTTTGAAATTTGGTCGCTTAAGGTTGAATTTTAAAGGTTACCTGTGAGCGAAAAATATAATCTGTAGTGACTCTTGCCTGTGCGTGGGCCGGATAAACCGGTGGAGTTATCGGGTTGCCCTTGAATTTTTTGATTCTCTTTGTGTCAAGGCAAAAAGAAAAGCAGAATAAGATGCATTTTGCTAAAAAGAAGAGATTGCTTCGTACTTCGCAATGACGAGAGAACTAAAGCCCGTGATTGCAGTGCAAAAAAAGAATGTCAACAAAAGACTGTTTTACTTACCCCTTTTTTAAACGATTTTTACAGCAGAATACATTTTTCTTATGATAGCTGCACCAACCTCTCTTCCGGTTTTAGAACAAGTAAATGCTTTCAAATCTATTGTAGGCGAACAGTACGTTTTAGTAGATGAAGAAGCGCTCCATCAATACGCGCACGATGAAACTGAAGACCTGCATTTTCGCCCTGATGTAATTATAAAACCCCGAACGGCAGAAGAGATAAGTGCCATTTTAAAAATTTGCAATCAGTACAAAATACCGGTAACACCACGCGGTGGCGGCACGGGTTTAAGTGGAGGCGCACTGCCGCACCTGGGCGGAGTATTACTGTCGGTAGAAAGATTGAACACCATTATACATATAGATGAACAGAACCTGCAGGTAACTACCGAAGCAGGCGTTATTACCGAAGTGCTGCAAAATGCAGTAAAAGCAAAAGGCTTGTTTTATCCGCCCGACCCAAGCAGCCGAGGCACTTGTTTAATTGGTGGCAACATTGCCGAAAATAGTGGCGGCCCAAAAGCGGTAAAGTATGGTGTGGTAAAAGATTATGTGTTGAACCTGCAGGTGGTGCTGCCTACCGGCGATATTATTTGGACAGGCGCAAACGTATTAAAAAACGCAACGGGTTACAACCTTACTCAACTGCTGGTAGGTAGCGAAGGAACGCTTGGAATTGTAACTAAAATTGTTTTAAAATTATTGCCCCATCCTAAGCACGATCTGCTGATGCTGGTGCCGTTTACATCGGCCGAAAAAGCCTGCGCTGCTGTAAGCGCCATTTTTACCGCAGGCTATACGCCAAGTGCCTTGGAATTTATGGAACGCGATGCACTTGAATGGGTTATGCGCTTTGTTAACAACAGCATTGTTGGTATAGAAGAAAACATAAAAGCCCATTTATTAATTGAAGTGGATGGAAATGATATGGATGTGCTGATGAAAGAAATGGAAGGCATTAGCGAAGTGGTGATGGCTTTTGATTGTGGTGAAATATTATTTGCTGATGATGCGCAGCAGAAAGCCGAATTATGGAAATTACGGAGGCGTGTGGGCGAAGCCGTGAAGTCAAATTCAATTTATAAAGAAGAAGATACTGTAGTGCCCCGTGCGCAGCTGCCTGTGCTTTTAAATGGTGTTAAAGAAATTGGCGCAAAACATGGTTTTCATTCTGTTTGTTATGGCCACGCCGGAGATGGTAATTTGCATGTAAACATAATTAAAGGCTCGCTGACAGACGAAGAATGGAACGGCTCGTTAAAAATGGGAATCAGAGAAATATTTTTGTTGGTTAAATCGTTAGGAGGCACCATTAGTGGCGAACATGGAATTGGCCTCGTTCAAAAAGAATACATGAATATTATGTTTGAAGAAAAAGAATTAGAACTGATGCGGGCCATTAAAAACGTGTTTGACCCAGCCGGAATTTTAAATAAAGGAAAAATATTTGATGCTGAATAATATGAAAAAACAAGCACTGCTTTTATTATTGATTGCTGCTACCCTTACCGGCACAGCGCAAGATAGTTTAGAACAAAAAGGCTTTAAAAAAGAAAACCTGTTTACCGGAGGAAGTGTGTCGCTTTCGTTTGGTGAAGGCAGCTTTTTAGCAGGCGTAAACCCAGTGCTTGGTTATAGTATTACAAAATGGTTAGATGCCGGTATTGCCATTAATTATACGTACGCTTCTTTTCGGGATTACAATGTTTTTAACGATAAATTGCGCCAGTCAATTTATGGTGGTGGCGTGTTTACCCGGGTCTTTCCTGTGCGTTTTCTATTTCTGCAAGGCCAGGCGGAGCATAACTTTATACGGCTAAAGTATTTGCCTCCAAATGGTGGTACGTCTGAAATTCAAAACAAGCAAGCTACCAGTTTTTTGGTAGGTGGTGGTTATACTACCGGCCGCTTTCCCGGCAGCGGCGGTTCCTATGGGTATTTTGCCATTTTGTTTGATGTAGGCGACAGCCAGTATTCTCCTTATAAAGACGGCGCTAATCGTTCAATACCCATCATTCGGGCAGGAATAAACGTACCCCTTTTTCAAGGCAAAAGAACCCGAGATTTTTAATTGAATTCCTTGATTCTTATTTTATCGGAATACAATGAACAAACTGCAGCATGCAGAGCCTGGCTAATTAACATCTGCTACCCCTTTTTCAATACATTTTAAAAGCTTAACCTATTTCTAAAAACGAAAGCAGTTCCGAAGGCTCGTTTAATACAACAAACTTCTCTTCCAATTCGCCATATAAAAAACCTTCGTCTGCAAGCATTTTCAAATGCTGCAAAAGATGATTGTAAAAGCCTCCGGAGTTTAAAATAAAGAGCCGTTTGTCATGTATGGAAAGCTGGTTCCAGGTTAGCATTTCAAAAAATTCGTCGAGGGTGCCAAAACCGCCGGGCAATATAATAGCGCCATCACAAAGCTCGTAAAGCGTTCGTTTGCGCACGTGCATATCCTCTACAATCAACAACTCGCTAATGTCCTTGTGCTGGTTCTCCCACGAAAGTAACACTTGCGGTATAACGCCTCTTACAATGCCGCCGGCAGCCATTGTTGCGTCGGCCGCTACGCCCATTAAACCGTTTTTACCGCCACCATAAATTAGGGCAATGCTTTTTGCAGCAAGCAATTTTCCAAGTTCGGCTGCATGTTGTTGGTATATATTGTTGTTTCCCCATTTCGATCCGCAAAAAATAGCTAACGATTTTATTTGCATGTGCTTCTTACTTATCTTATCACAAAAGGAAAGTAAATTTCTTGAACTTCAAAAACTACATTTGCAGTTACCTAATTGTTTATAAAAAAATAACGCATGTCTCCAGTATTGTTGTTTTCTTTTGTAATAGGCTACTTTGCCATTTTGTTAGTGGTTGCTTATTTCACATCTCGAAATTCTAATAACGAATCTTTTTTCATTGGAAATAAAAATTCCAATTGGATGCTGGTGGCCTTTGGTATGATAGGCACTTCGCTTAGCGGCGTTACGTTTGTAAGTGTGCCAGGTGCTGTTGGAAAGCAGTTTGGTGGCGGTTTTGAAGGGTTTACTTATTTTCAGATTGTAATTGGCTACGTAATTGGCTATGTGGTCATTGCCTACGTTTTATTGCCGCTTTACTATCGTTTAAACCTTACTTCTATTTACAATTATTTAAGCAATCGTTTAGGTTTTGCATCGTATAAAACGGGCGCTTCGTTTTTTATTCTCTCACGCACTTTAGGTGCAACGGCAAGGCTTTATTTGGTGGTGGCTATTTTGCAGGAAGCAATACTTTCTTCTTTTGGAGTTCCGTTTTGGCTTACTACGCTGGTTATTTTAATAATGATTTTGTTATATACGTTTGAAGGCGGTGTAAAAACAATTGTTTGGACAGATACCTTGCAAACAACCTGCATGCTTGCAGGTTTGGTTATATGCATAATCTACATTTTGCGATCGTTAAACCTCGATTTTAGCGAAGGTTTAAGCCAGCTATCAGAAGGCGGCTATACCACTATTTTTGTAAGCGATCCGAACAGCCGGCTGTTTTTTGTAAAACAAATAGTTGCAGGTGCTTTTATTACCATTACCATGACGGGCATGGACCAGGAAATGATGCAAAAAAATATTAGCGTAAAAACCCTTGGCGACTCGCAAAAAAACATGCTCACGTTTGCCATTATACAAGCTGTTGTAGTATTGATGTTTTTATTTTTAGGCGGTTTATTATACCTGTTTGCAACAGCAAATGGCGTGGCTGCCGCCGGCGATAAACTGTTTCCCACTGTGGCGCTGGAGCATATGTCGCCGTTTATTTCTATAGTGTTTATCATTGCATTAATCTCTGCCCTTTTTCCAAGTGCCGATGGTGCTATTACAGCGCTTACTTCTTCTTTTTGTATTGATTTGTTGGGACTAAAACGTAGGGAAGACTGGGATGAAAAAAAGAAACAAAACATACGAAAAAGGGTGCATTTTGTCTTTGCTGGTGTTTTCTTATTATTTGTAATGGTGTTTAAATGGGTAAATGATCCAAGTATGATTGGCGTTATATTAAAGGTGGCTGCTTATACTTACGGGCCGCTGCTTGGGCTGTTTGCTTTTGGCATGCTTACCAAAAGAAGTGTTCGCGATAAATGGGTGCCTTACATTTGTTTTGCATCGCCCATTATTAGCTTTATTATCGATAAGTTTCAAAAAGAGCTGTTCGGGTCTTTCGAAATAGGGCTGGAGCTATTGATTATTAACGGGCTTATTACTTTTGTAGGGCTGTTACTTGTATCCAAACCATCAACCCATTTACAGCAGGCTGAAACCGCTTTATAAAAATGCACATTGTAAATCCTTTAGCCGAAAGTTATGCCGCCAAATACACAACGGCTGAAGATGCATTGATTGCAGAAGTGGCAGAATATACTATGGCAAACCGCGAGCATGCGCAAATGCTTAGCGGGCACTTGCAGGGAAAGCTTTTAGAGATGATCAGTTGTATGATTAAACCCGACCGCATTTTAGAAATTGGAACCTTTACAGGCTACAGCGCACTTTGTCTTGCAAAAGGTTTAAAAAAGGGTGGGCAGTTACATACAATAGAAATCAGAAGCGAAGATGCAGAAAAGGCTCAAAGTTTTTTCAGCCGTTCATCTCAAAAAGAAAAAATAGTTTTGCACCTTGGCGATGCGGCAGAAATAATAAACAGACTACAAGAAACGTGGGATTTGGTTTTTATTGATGCAGATAAAACAGGGTACATATCTTACTTTAACCAGGTTTTACCAAAACTGCGCACAAACGGTTTTATTTTAGCAGATAATGTGCTGTTTCACGGGCAGGTTTTAGAAAAAGAGGTAAAGGGCAAAAACGCTAAAGCCATTCAGGACTTTAACTATTTTATGCTGCAGCGTACCGACGTAGAAAAACTAATGCTTCCCGTGCGCGATGGCTTGTTTTTAATCAGAAAAATGTAGAACTTGGCCGTTCTTTTAAACTCGTCCAATGAAAAAACTAACCTTTCTTACAGCCTTTTCCTTATGTATTTTTTCAACTTCGTTTGCGCAGTACAGCGCCATAGTAAAAGCCTACATTGCTCAATATAAAGATATTGCCATAGAAGAAATGAACCGCACCGGTGTACCTGCATCAATTACACTAGCGCAGGGCATACACGAAACCGATGCAGGCCGGAGCAAACTGGTGTTAAAATCAAACAATCATTTTGGTATTAAATGTAAAACAGAGTGGAAGGGCGAATCGGTTTCGCACGATGATGATGCACGGGGCGAATGCTTCCGCAAGTACGATAATCCATACGATTCCTACCGCGATCATTCCGACTTTTTAAAAACGCGTGCGCATTACGCACCTCTTTTTAAATTAGATGCTACCGATTACGAAGGCTGGGCCTTAGGATTAAAAAAGGCCGGTTACGCAACCAATCCAAAATATCCGCAAATATTAATAAAGCTTATTAACGATTATGGGCTGCAGGATTATACGTTGGTAGCACTTGGCCGAAAGGTAATGGATGAAACCGATGCA
Organism: Chitinophagales bacterium; assembly: GCA_038243445.1. Taxonomy (GTDB): domain Bacteria; phylum Bacteroidota; class Bacteroidia; order Chitinophagales; family Chitinophagaceae; genus Flavisolibacter. The sequence continues at coordinate 39,449 of JBBSRB010000001.1, forward strand.
CTTGCTTCCATGCCCGCCAAGAGGGAGAAAGTGATTTCGAAAGAAAGAGAAATGGAAGTTCAAACCCCTAAAAAAGGGTATCCCGAAGGCGTGTTTCATATTAATCGCACTAAGGTAATTTACGTTTTAAAAGGCACTTCTTACCTGGCCATTGCGCAAAAGCACGGACTAGCATTAAGCCGTATTTTTGAGTTTAACGATATGGTGGAAGCCGAGGAAACAACCACCGACCGGCTGATATATTTACAAAGAAAACGCAGGGAAGGCGAAACAGAATACCACAAAGTAGCCTCTGGCGAAACGCTACATGATATAGCGCAGGCAGAGGGTATTCAGCTCGAAAGCCTTTTGGCATATAACTATTTACGTGCCGATGTGGCGCCAAGTCCAGGCCGGAATTTGTATCTGAAAAAAGGAGAACAAAAAGGGGGTCAAGCCCTTTTTGAAAGCAAGAAATAAGCCTCGCCATTTTAATTAAACAGCAGCAGGCTAAAATGCAGATTTTTACTGCAAATGGTATAAAGAAAACAATCTTTGTACGCCATTGCAAAACAATACCGCGTAAGCCAGCAGCAAATAATAGAGTGGAATAGTTTAGAAAATACCGGCTTATCTGCAGGGCAGCAATTACGCATCAACACAAAATAAAATGTCACGGATAAAGGTTCACGATAAAGAGTTTGATATATTTTTAACCGAAGAAAGAATTCAGCAAAAAATAGTCGAACTGTCGCGCCATTTAGAAAAAGATTACACCGATAAAAAGCCCCTTTTTATAGCCATTTTAAATGGAGCTTTTATGTTTGCATCCGATATTTTTAAGCACCTGGCCATAGATGCGGAAATTTGTTTTATTAAGCTTGCTTCCTATAGGGGCATGAAGTCAACCGGTCATGTGGTTACTGCTATAGGGCTTGATGAAGACCTGTATAATCGCCATGTAATTATTATAGAAGATATTGTTGATACAGGTAAAACTCTATTTAATTTTCTTCCACAACTGCGGCACCAGCAGCCTGCATCGTTAAAGATTGTTGCCTTGCTTCATAAGCCTGAAGCAGCTCAGTACAACCTGGAGGTAGATTACGTTGGCTTTAGCATTCCCGATAAATTTGTGGTGGGTTTTGGGCTTGATTACGATGGTTTAGGTCGCAATTTGAAAGAAATTTACCAGTTGGCACCTTCCACCACTTGACAGGAACATTAATAGGTTGTATCTTTTGCGGCTAAATATCAATTGAAACGCCTGTTCTATATCGCTGTGTTATGGTCTCTTCCCCTGTTTGCGAGTGCGCAATATTATTTAAGAGGGGAAATAAAAGATGAAAGCGGCCGCACATTGCCAAATGCCACTATTTTGCAATGCAGCAGCGGTTATTTGTTTCACTCCGGCGCTTCCGGCGGCTTTGGCATTCCTGCTTTTAAGGAAGTAGATACGCTTGTTTTTTCCCTTGATGGGTTTCAAAAAAAGAAATTGCCCGTTTCTGCTGCGGAGTTTGCTACCATCGTTTTAAAAACCGGCTCTAAAAAAGTTTCAAAAGGTTTTAAGCTGGCTTCGCTAACAAAAGATCTGAAAAGGGAAATACAGCAGCAGTGGTTTGCCGGCGATGAAACCTATGCCTCCACAATAGAAAATCAAATTATTTCGGCACACCAATATCCTTCTACAGGTTTAACGCTTAACGTGGACAGGGCTTCGTACAGCAACATACGCAGGTTTCTAAATACAAAAACCGTTGTGCCACCAGATGCCGTGCGCATAGAGGAAATGCTGAATTATTTTAATTTCGGCTATACAGAACCTGCAGATGGCAAAACCTTTGAAATAGACGCGGCGCTTACGCAGTGCCCGTGGAACGGCGCAAACCAATTATTGTTTGCTACCATCAAATCAAAAAAAGTTCCGCTGGAAAACCTGCCGCCATCCAACCTGGTTTTTTTAATAGATATTTCCGGTTCCATGGATATGCCCAACCGCCTGCCACTTTTAAAAGCCGGCTTTAGAGGGTTGGTAACCAACCTGCGGGATATAGATTCTGTTTCTATTGTGGTGTACGGCGGCACCGTAGGCATTGCGCTAAATACTACTGGTGGCGGCGAAAAGCAAAAAATTTTAAACATAATAGATAGTCTGCAGCCGGGCGGCGCCACCCCGGGCGAATCGGGGGTTAAACTGGCATACAGCGTAGCCCGAAATCATTTTATAAAAGGCGGCAATAACCGTGTAATACTGGCAACAGATGGCGATTTTAATGTGGGGCTGCGCAGCGAAAACGACCTGGAGGAACTGATTGCCGCGCAGCGTGAATCGGGTATTTACTTAACCTGCCTGGGCGTAGGAATGGGTAATTATAAAGACTCTAAAATCCAAACACTGGCCCAAAAAGGCAATGGTAATTTTGCTTATATAGATAGTTATGCAGAAGCGGAAAAAGTATTGCTGACCGAATTTTTGCAAACGCTTTATGCCATTGCCGATGATGTGTACCTAAATGTAGAATTTGACCCGGCTTATATAAAAAGTTACCGGCTTATTGGTTTTGATAATAAAGTAGGCGCTATTAGAGACACGGCTGCCATTGTGGAAGGTGGCGAAATTGGCTCTGCTTTTTCTATGATGGTGGCTTTTGAAGTGGTTCCGGCACATCCGATTGCAGATAGCCTTGCTTTTGTGCAACCTGTTAAGTTTGCCTTGCAATACAAACTACCAAATCACCAAAAGTTAATAGAACAAACCGAAAAACCTACTTTTCGGTTTATGCCCCTGGCGCAGCAACAAAAAATGTACGGTTTTGCCTGTGCCGTCATTGAATTCGGGTCGTTGCTTCGCAACTCGGGCTTTGTAAAAGAAGGCTCCTGGAACAATGTGCTTTCGCTGGCCACTTCTTCGGTGGATAAAAACAATATTTCTCAAATGGAGTTTCTTGAGCTGGTGCGCCAGGCCAAAATTATTTACAATAAAAAGCGAAAAAGATAAGCGTAAAACTGGTGCGGCTTGTTTAAAAAAGCTGGCGTAAAAACCCTTCAAAAAGGGTCACCTGTAATTGACTTTACCCCTTTTTTAAAGGTTTTTAAATAGTAGAAATGTTTTTCTATCCTTGAATAAAGCGGCCTAAAAATGAATCATTTCCGTCTTCGGCGTGGCTTACATGATATACGTTTGAAAAAGCACCAACAACCGCCCGGCCGTTTTCCCATCTTAACTTATGCAGGTTCAAATCAATAACATCGGCCGGTTTTACCTTACGAAACATAGGGTGCATAGTGCCGCCGGTAACGCCTGCCGGTTTTGACGCATCGTACTGAAACTCCGGATCTACCAAGGTGCCCCGCGGGTACATAATGCCCGGAACGCCGCTGCCCCTGATATCGAGATCGCGGGGATGATGTAACCCAAGCGTATGGCCGTATTCGTGCGCGGCAGTGGTGGAACCTACATACAAATTTTCTAACTTGAAATAACCGCTGTTGCAGCCAAGTCCATCTACAAACGAAATATTACCATGAACAAATTCTTCTATGCGAAAATAATTATTGCGTGCGTTAGTGTTTTGCAACACGTCTAATTCCGATAATTTAGGGTTGTGTTCGGCAGTAATTTTAAAACATACCAAAAAGGGTACGTTGTTTCGTAAAATAGTTGCCCGGGGTTCATTCCAAAGCGTCTCTATTTCGCTTTTTATTTGTTGAACAAGCTGCGGCGTTGCAGCCTCTCCATAACAAACAAGGTGCGAATGAATAGTCAGTATATTGTTGTAAATTTCTGCTTCTCCCATAACTTAGTTGCGCACCGGCTTACCACTTTTAAGTACACTTTGTATGCGTTCCAGCGATTTTTTCTCGCTGCACAACGAAAGAAAGGCTTCCCTTTCCAGGTCAAGCAAATATTGTTCGGTTACCATTTGCGGCTCGCTTAAATCGCCACCACACATTACATAAGCTAGTTTTTTTGCCACCAGCGAATCGTGGTCGGTAGCGTAGCCTGCCTGCCGCATGCCATGAATGCCGGCGTATAAAGCGCCTAAAGCCGAACGGCCCAACACCTTAATGTCTTTGCGTAAAACCGGCTGTACATATCCGCTGTTCCAAAATTCGAGCACCGATTTTTTTGCTTCTGATACACGTCGGTTTTGGTTCATAACCACTTCGTCTAATCCTTTACGATACACTCCCAAAGCAAACCCTTCGGCTGCCGATGTTGCCACTTTTGCAGTAGCAATGGTTAAAAACCGATTTTTTAAAGTGATGGTTTCCGGCTCATCTTCATGCATTTCATCGGAGGCCCGTAACACAAACTCTTTGGTTCCGCCACCGCCTGGAATTAAACCAACGCCCAACTCAACCAAGCCTGTATATGTTTCTGCCGCCGGGCAGCATTTATCGGCATGTAAGCTCATTTCGCAGGCACCGCCAAGCGCTAAACCATGCGGAGCCACCACCACCGGTATGGACGAATAGCGCACCCGCATCATGGTATTTTGAAACAAGCGAATGGCAAATTCCAATTCGTCCCACTCTTGTTCTATAGCCAGCATAAAAATCATCCCCACGTTAGCGCCGGCGCTAAAGTTTGGCCCCTCATTGGCTATTACTAAGCCTTTATACCCCTTTTCGGCAAGTTCTATAGCTTTATTTATACCGGTTAATACATCGCCGCCAATAGAGCCCATTTTGGTATTCCATTGCAAGCCCAACACTTCATCGCCAATATCAACCAGGTTGCAACTGTTATTTTTCCAAACTGTTTTATCGGCATAATTGCTTAAAATGATAAAGCTGTTGGCACCCGGTATTTCTTTGTAAGTTTTTGAGGCCGGATCGTAACTAAAACGTTTGCCGCCTTCTACTTTGAAAAATGAGTTATGTCCCGCCGTAATCATTTCGTCTACCCACAGAGCTACTGTGTAACCGGCTTCTTTCATAGCTTGTGCTGTGCGGGCTACGCCCAATACATCCCAACTTTCAAAAGCGCCTATTTCCCAACCAAAACCGGCCATCATTGCATCATCTATTCTATAAATTTCGTCGCTTATTTCGGGAATGCGGTGCGAGATGTAAGAAAACAATCCATAATGAAAATGCCGGTAAAACTCGCCTGCTTTATCGGGCGCAGCCACCAGTATTTTTAGCCTTTGTGCTAGGTCTTCCACACCTTTTGCTCCATCTACCGAAGCCCATTTTGGTTTTTGGCGCGGCTCGTAATCAAGCGTTTTTAAGTTGAGCGATAAGATTTCTTTTTCACCGCCGCTGCCTTTTATTTTTTTGAAAAAGCCTTGTCCGCTTTTATCGCCCAACCAGCCGTTTTCCACTATTTTATGTAACCATGCAGGTATTTGAAAGGTTTCTTTTGCTTCATCGTTCGGGCAGTTTTCGTAAACGCCATTGGCCACTTTTACCAGCGTATCAATACCTACCACATCGGCTGTACGAAACGTTGCCGATTTTGGCCGTCCAATAAGGGGACCGGTAAGCGCATCAACTTCATCTATGGTAAGGTTTAGCCTGTCTACCAATCCAAAAATGGCCATAATGCCGTATACGCCTATTCGGTTTGCAATAAAAGCAGGCGTATCTTTTGCCAGCACGGTTGCTTTTCCTAAAATCAAATCGCCGTAATGCATTAAAAAATCTACTACTTCAGGCGCTGTATCGGGAGTTGGAATAATTTCCAGCAGGCGCAGGTAGCGCGGTGGATTAAAAAAGTGGGTGCCGCAAAAATGTTTTTTAAAATCGTCGCTTCGTCCCTGGCTTAACAACCCAATGGGAATGCCCGATGTGTTGGAGGTAATGAGTGTTCCGGGTTTTCGGAGGTCATCTACTTTTTGGTAAAGCGCCTGTTTAACATCCAGGCGTTCCACCACCACTTCTATTACCCAATCGCAGGTAGCAATTTCTGCCAGGTTATCGTCGAAATTGCCGGAACTTACTTTTTTGGTAACATCTTTTGTATAGGCCGGCGAAGGGTTGCTCTTAAGCGCTGCCTGCAACGCATCATTCACTAATTTGTTACGGACCGGCGCGGCGGTGCTTTCTTTTGCTTCGGACGGCACTATATCTAACAATAACACAGGAACGCCTATACCTGCAAAATGCAGCGCAATCCGCGAGCCCATAACGCCACTACCTAAAATGGCTACTTTTTTAATGATCCGTTTGCTCATAAAAATTAGTTAGTTAAACAACTATTAGCGTGAAGTTAAGGCAAATCTGTTTTGAATATGTTCAATTTGCTCCTTACCGATACTATTTAAAAGCTTGTTTTTACCTGAATATACTAAGGGAACCTACAGATAAACACTTAAATTTATATCTATTTATTGTTAGAGTAACGGTGTGGTTAATGCCTTACGTACTTTTTCATGGCTGTTTGCATATTTTTTTTAAAAGCCCATGTTTTATTTACACCGCAACATCTGTTTCTTAAATTTAACTCTTAATGGCCGATAGTTTGTTAAGCCGCATGACAGAGCACCTTGATTTTACGGGTGTTATTTTTTTGGTGTTGCAGCCGTGCGGAACTGTGGAATTAATAAATAAAAAAGGATGTACACTTTTGGGCTATTCGAAAGAAGAAATCGAAGGTAAAAACTGGTTTGATCATTTTTTGCCGCCAGAAGAAAGACAAATTACCAAAAATTTTTTTTGCGAATTAATGTCTACGGCCACCGAAGCGCCGGACACTTATGAAAACTCAATTTTAACTTCTGAAGGAAACATTCGAAGGATAGCCTGGCACAATGCTTTGTTGCGCGATGAAACCGGCCACTTACTTGGTTTGATTTGTTCGGGGCAGGATATTTCAGATAAAATAGTTTTGCAAAACAGATTAATTTTTCAGGAAACCGAACGGAAAAAGCAGTTGCTGGCGGCTGTGCTTGAAGCGCAGGAAAAAGAACGCCAGGAAATTGCTTATGAATTACACGACAACATAAACCAGATATTAACAAGCTGCAAATTGTTGCTGGAGCAGGAACTGCAAATTGCCAAACCTTCGCCCTACGTGTTAAATACACACCAATATATTACAAGCGCTATTAACGAAATTCGCAACTTAAGTCATCGGTTGAGCCCTTCGCAGTTGAACGATCTGGGACTTGAAGAATCTATTAACGTGCTTATTGAACGGATCAATTCTTATGCTGATATTTGTATTAATTTCGCATTTCGCCCGGCGGAAGAAGATACGATTGTTGATCCGGCGTTATGTGTTTCGCTCCTGCGCATTGTGCAGGAACACTTAAATAATGTAATTAAACATTCGGGCGCTACCGAAGCCAACATCACCGTTGATTTGTCGGGCGAAACCGCCGACCTTGAAGTGCGTGATAATGGAAAAGGTTTTGATTTAAAAGAAACAAAAAGGGGGCTTGGCATAAACAATATTTACAACCGCGCTGAATTCCATTCGGGGCAGGCTTATTTCAATACCTCGCCGGGCGATGGCTGCACCTTAAGTATTTGTATTCCGTTGTAGGAAATAATTGAGTGGGTTTATAGAATTATGTTCCATTCGCAATGCTCAATTTTCTGTTTTAAAAAAATCAGGTAACAAATAAGGCAACAGCAATTAACAAAGGTTTTCTATAAAAAGATATATATTGAAAACACTTGAAAAAGGGGTGTTTCTTTTAGCTTTACCTAATTAAAATCAATAATTTAAAAAGACTAATTTGAGAGAATTGGCTGCCGGCTGTAAACCCTTTTTGATGCCTTTTTTGATAGTTAGAAACATACAAAAAAGGGAGATTGCTTAGTTCATTTCAATAACATGTATATAAAAAGAGAGATTGCTTTGTGCCTTGCAAGAAAAAATATTAATACCAAATCATTCCCACTCTATAGGAGGCAGCGCCCTGTCTTTTAACTCCTGGTTGTAGCGTTTACGATACTTGCGGTTCTTTTTTATACCAATGCTTGTAGCCATGCCGCTAAAGGTCATTTTAGTTATGTAATTAAAAAACGAACGGTCGCGCAGGCGTTCAAAATACACCAGGCCGGTGCGGCCGCTGTTATTCTTTTTTATAATGAATGTATTGGCTAAAAAGCTAATGGCGTTTTGAAGAAAAGTTGATTTGTCTTCCTGCCCGTCTTTTACCAATTGAATGCGCAGGTTCCGGTAAAACATATTCATTTCGCCAAACGAAAGCTCCTCGCGGCCAATTGCTCTAAGATGAAGCGAATCTATTGTGCCCGATTTTATAATCAGGTTCGAAAGTGGCGCCAGCACCGGGTTTAAAAACGTTAGCGAAGTAGGTTTCATGCGCAAAGTCATTAAAAACCCGTTTAAACTGTCGGTGTACGACTGGCGCACGCGCAGGTTTAGTTGGGCCGAATCCATTAAAAAAGCCGAAAGGTTTAGTGTTAGTGAATCGGTTGCACCAATGTTTCGGTTTTTAATGTTGTATAAACCGCCGTTTAAGTTTGTTAAATAAAGAGTTCCTTCAGCTCGTGTTTTGGCGTTTCGTTCGGTGTAGGAAAGCAACCCGTTTTGCACGTTCAGCCTTTGTACGGCTACGGGCAACGTAATATTTTCAATCATATCTACCGGAAGCGGTTTTATTGTTCCACCTAAAAATGGCGGCTCTTTATCGCGGTAAATGGTAATTATAGGATTGCTTACGTTTATTGTATTTGCTTGCAGGGCACTGTCTTTTGTATATTTTTCCAGGTTAAAACCAGTAAATTTTACAGCGCCTGATTGAAACGTTATATAATCGGTTTGATAAGGAGATTTGGCTATAACAGAATCTCTTGGCTGCGTTGGGAAATAATTAAAAGAGTCCAGCGAAAGTGTTTGATCCTTAGAATTGTAATCGGCGCCAAACCAGTTTAGAGTGGTGTTGCTATCTGTGTAATTTCCGCTGCCTGTGCGCAGCCAGGCAGAAATATTATATTTAATTAACTCGTTAAAATTAGTTACGTAAGCCGATGAAAGATTGAAATTTCCGAGCGACAACTGGTTAAGCAAAAGGGTGCTGTTTGGTTTTCCTAAACGCAGGCTTGCAGGATTTTGCACATTTAAATTGTTCACCACTCCGCTCCACGTTGGTTTTGAACCTTTGTTAGATAGCTGAAGATTACTTAATTGCACATCCACAATGCCTTTTTCTACTCCAATTACTTCGCCTGTTGGTTTTACAAAAGTTGCAGCCGTAGTTTTTGCAGATAAAGAACCTAACTGCACACCAGCCTCGTTAATCAACAAATTGGAAGCTAATATCAAACTGTTTTTTGAAGGGGGTAAACTGATGATCGAAACAGAATCGTTTTTATGAATTGAAATATTAACAACAGGTTCGCTGGCGCTGATGTTGTTTATTTGAATGATGTTTTTTGCAGGTGTCGCTTCTTTTTGTATGTCGTTGTGCCCCTTACTTACAGAAATAATTGGTTGCTGCAAGGCTACATTTTCTATCTGCAAATTGTTTGCGAGGAGCGCATTTAAATCGGCTGAAAAAACAATTTGCGGAGCTGTAAGGCTGACCGAATCTCTGCCCGTTACCTGCTTGAAATTTACCGCCGATAGAAATGACGGCGCATTGCTAAAAATACCATATTCTGCGCCGGAAAAGCTTAAACCATTGCTTGCAACAGACAAATTTTTTCCGCTTAAAGAAAGACCGCCAGTTGTTACAGCGTTGTTGCCGTGTTTACTTAGGTCTGCTATTTTTAAACTTTTGATATAAGTTGATGCAGAGGAGTTTTCATTGCTAAAAGTTAGTTGTGTATTGTTACCCGATACATTTTTTATTGAAAAACTTCCGGTACCCTTTTTTGAGCCTTTTGACGGGCTGTTTTTCAGGTTTATTGTGGCCGAACGCCAGGTAACTCCGTCCACCACTATTGTTTCTTCTAAATCATCGAGCAGCATATTTTTGATAACTACATTATTTACAACGCCTCGAACACTGTTGGCTGTGCTGCTTAACGATATCTTATCGGCAACAATTAAATTACCAGGTGTTGATCGAACGTTTTTTAATTGAGCCGTTACGCTTTTTAGTTTTAGTAAACCATTAGAAAAAGAAAGCTGGTCAATAGCTCTGCGCAGCCCTTCGCGGTTTTTTGATTGCAGCAGTTGATTGCTGTATAGGCTAAGGTTTGCATTTTGAAGTGTGAAAGAAGTGGCTGGGCCCAGCTTCATATTAATCTGGCCGTTTACCACGTTTACTTTATTTAGGGTAACCAAATTACCCACACTTTCGAGAGCGGTAAATAAGTTTGTTTTGGTTTTAACCTTGTTGGAAGGCGCCGCAATGTAGTTTATAATGGGATTATACAATTGTGCTTCCTTTGCTTTTACATTTTGATTAAACACCAGTTCGTACCAATCCAATCCGGTTAATTCAAAATAAGGCACTTTAAAATCGCGGTAGTTGTGTTGTTGGCTGCGGCTTAACTCAGTGGCTACAGTAAAATTAGTAAGTACAATTTTGTTGTTTGTAAAGTTTACGCTGTCAAATGTATAAGCCGCCGAACTATCGTCACTATACAAACGGTAATCTCTCACCAGCATATTAAAACTCTTTACCACTACAGGTTTGCTGGAGTCGGCGTTTATTCGAAGCCCACGCATTTCAAAATCGTCTTTGTTAGAATTAAACAGCGATCGGCTTTTTTTCCCAATGATGTTAATATGAATGCCGGCGTCTTTTACGCCAATGAAAGCAAGGTCAAGATCACCGGTTAGTTCCTGAACAATCTGATCGGGGTTTAATCCTTCCTTTTTCTTTGAACCACCGCCGGCAGTATTCAGGTTAATTTCAAACAGAGGGTTTTCGCAATAAACCGAATCTGCTTTTATCAAATTTTTCCGGTACATAGCTTCAAAATCAACTCCTACCAGCATTAGTTTATTAAAAAAAATAGTGTAACTACTTTTGGAGCTGTCGGTGGCAAGTGCGCTTATGGTGCAGCTATCCATTTGTATGCGTTTGCCAAATAGCTCCAGGTGAAAGCGTTTAAACTGAAGCCTGTGGCGGCCTCCGGGCAGTGTTATGTTTTGGTTTGTTGTGCGCAGTTCAATACTTTGTTTGTTTTCTACAAAGGCATCCCGCTTTTTTGCGTCATCCGCCGTTCGTTTTAAATCAAAAAAGATGTTTGAAATGATTACCGGGTCTGAAAGCGCTTTCATTTTATTAATCAACGTCAGTTTAGCGTTGTTGATAATAATGCGGCGAATGCCAAAATCATCCAGCACGTCCAACATCGAATTGTACAACTTGCCCATTTCCTGCGTTACCGATAATTCGTCGCCTTCTGTTTGTCGGCTGCTGTCTTTTCGCCACTGCATTATTTGCACTGTTGGGTCCTGTAAAATAATAGAATCCAACAAAAGCTTTTTTTGTAGAATAAGCGGCCAAAAAGAATTGATGCGAAGGTTCAATTTCTTAAAACCAATATGATAAGTAGTTGGCTGCGTTAAACTGTCGGTGCTGGTAAGGTCGGCCTCCTTTACCTGCAATTCGTTCGTAAAAAAATTGAAACTAAGTTTCGAAAGTTCAAGTTTTATTTTGCCGCCCGATTTTGTGGCAACCATTTCTTTTAACACGCCGCGAGCATTGTTTACAAACCAAATGTGCAGCCCCAATACCAAAATCAGCAATACGCTGCAGATAATAAGCAGAACAGTTAAAATACGTCTGGAACGGGGTTTGCTTTTGGCTGTAGCCATTTATAAGTAGGAAATAATATTACCAACGAAGATACAAACGGAAGGCCAGAGTTCTTTTTTGGGGCCGTAAATAATGGGGTCTACCCTTTTTTAAAGGTTTTGATTAACAAAGCGGCAAACGAAACAGCAAAGGTCTCATTTATTTTTATCAAAGAATTAATGATTGCTTGCCTCTTAAAATAAAGCCGCAGCTATTTTATACCAAAAGATTTAATCCTTTATTTTTAGGAATAAAGGATTAACCTACTGATTACAACTTGCCTGAAGATGATACCCTTTTTAAAGCCTTTTATCTTACATTCGATCCGTTTAAAGCAGCCTCGTTCGGGTTTACCAAAATCAGTTTTCCATCGGGCTGCTCGGCGGTTAAAATCATTCCCTGGCTTTCTATACCACGCATTTTTCGTGGCGCTAAATTAGCTACAACAATTACTTGTTTGTTTACTAAAGATTCGGGCGTAAAATGCTGCGCAATGCCCGAAACAATGGTTCGTTGTTCAAAGCCAAGATCGACGTTTAACTTTAAGAGTTTATCGGCCTTTTGCACCTTTTCGGCGGCGGTGATAGTGCCAATGCGCATATCGAGTTTGGCAAAATCGTCGTACACAATTTCGGCCCTTACTTCTTCGGTTTTAACCTCAGGCATTGCTACCGGCTGTTGGTTGTTGTTTTCTGTTTGACTTTCCATTTTTGAATTTTCTAATCCTTTTTTCAAGTTGTTTATTTGTTCTTCCACTTCCCTGTCTTCAATTTTACGAAAGAGCAACTCGGGCGGCCGCAACGAATAACCTACGCTTAACAGCTTTACCGAACCTGCGTTTTCCCAATCAAGCATCTTATCTACTACCTTCATTAAATAGCTCATTTTTTTTGCGGTGTTTGGCAAAAAAGGGTTTATAAAAATGGCGAGGTTAGCGCAAAGCTGCAGGCAAATATGCAGGCAATTGTCAATTTCAATTTGTGCCTTTGTGGCTTCGTTGGGGCTGCCGGTAAGAATTTTTGCTTTTATCCAGGGCTCTTTTTCCTGCATGTATTTATTGCCTTTGCGGGCCAAATCAATCACATCAAAAAGGGCTTCTCTAAAATTATAATGTTCAATACTGTCTTCAATTTTTATTTTTGAGGCTTTAATCGCTTCAATCAGTTCTTTGTCTTTTTCATCGGCGCTATCATTATGAAACTTAGGCACTTTCCCGCCGGTTAACTTGTGCATCAGCACAAATGTGCGATTAAAGTAGTTGGCGAAAATGGCCACCAGTTCGCCGTTCACCGCATCTTGAAAACCTTCCCAAGTAAATTCAGAGTCTTTATTTTCGGGTAAAATAGTGGTTAAATAATAGCGCAACGCATCTGCCATTTGCGGGCCGCCGTTATCTCTTTTTATAAAATCGTCAATATAAGTCTGCATGTCCAGCTTCCAGTTTCTGCTGGTGCTCATTTTATCGCCTTCCAAATTCATAAACTCGTTGGCGGGCACGTTATCGGGCAAAATATAACCGTGCATTTTTAACATCAGGGGAAAAATAATGCAATGAAAAACAATGTTGTCTTTGCCTATAAAATGTACCAGTTTGGTATCGCTGTCAAGCCAGTAAGGCCTCCAATCGTTTCCAGTATTCAGCGCCCATTGTTTGGTGGCCGAAATATAACCAATAGGTGCATCAAACCACACGTATAATACTTTACCGTCGGTGGAAGTATTACTGTTTAAATCTGAATCGTTCAGAGTAGTTGTTGAGGATTTGCTTCCCGGCACTTTTACACCCCAATCCAGGTCTCTTGTTACAGCCCGAGGCTGCAGTCCACCATCTAGCCACCCCTTACATTGGCCTAATACATTTGCTTTCCAATCTTTTGCATGCTCGTTTAAAATCCAGTTGCGCAGCCATGCCTCGTGTTTGTCTAACGGCAGATACCAGTGTGTAGTTGCTTTTTTTACAGGTGGTGCACCGCTTAATGTACTTACCGGGTTGATCAATTCATCGGGACTTAAAGCCGTGCCGCAGCTTTCGCATTGATCGCCAAAAGCCCTGTCGGAGCCGCAATTTGGGCACGTGCCTTTAATATACCGGTCGGCTAAAAATGTTTGCGCTTCTTCATCAAAGTATTGTTCTGTTTCTTTTACTTCCAGTAATTCGCGGTCGTTTAAATAAGTAAAAAATTCCTGTGCAGTATTATGATGTATAGGATTGGAGGTGCGGTCGTACACATCAAAAGAGATAAAAAGATCGTCAAAGTTTTGCTTCATTATTGCATGGTACTTGTCAATAATAGCCTGCGGCGTAGTGCCTTCTTTGCGCGCCTGAATAGGAATAGCAGTGCCGTGCTCGTCGCTTCCGCATACAAAAACAACGTCGCGTTTTTGCGCCCTTAAGTACCGAACGTAAATATCTGCCGGTAAATACGCACCGGCTAAATGCCCAATGTGTTTTTGTCCGTTTGCATACGGCAGCGCTGATGTAATTAAATACCTTTTGGGCTCCTTTTTGACGTCTTTTTTCAACGCATTTCTCTCTGTTTGTACACTCATTCTATTGTTACCGGTTTAACTTTACCTGCCGGCACAAAAATACCGCAACTTGCAGTTAATACTCATAAATCATAAATTGTGTATTCATGATGAACCGCAAACAGTTTATTGGTGCTACAACAACATTGGCTGCAGGTTTGTTATTGCCAACTGCGGAAGTTAAATCTGCCGAAGATTTCAGTACCGCATGTAAAATACCGCCGTATTTAAAAAAAGGCGATGTTATTGGGATTACTTCACCGGCAGGTTTTATAACCCTGCCCCAAATACAACCGGCGGTGCAGCTAATGGAAAGCTGGGGCTATAAAATAAAGGTGGGCGATGCCATTGCGAAGAAAGAAAACACATTTGGCGGCACCGATGCGGAACGCGCCTCAGATCTGCAAAGCATGCTTGATGATGAAAAGATAAGCGCAATTATGTGTGCCCGCGGTGGTTATGGTCTGGTGCGTATTATTGATGATTTAAACTGGGCAAAATTTAAACAACATCCTAAATGGGTTATTGGGTTTAGCGATGCTACGGTGCTGCACAGTCATATTCATGCTAATTGCAACACCGCCACCATCCATTCTAAAATGACGAACTCTTTCCCCGACAACTGGAAGGATGCGGAGGCTATTCAAATCCAAACAATACTTTCTATTAACAGCGCACTACTGGGAAAAAAAATGGAATACGCTGCCTTGCCGCACAGCCAAAACAAGCTGGGTACAGCAACGGGCGTGCTCATTGGCGGCAATTTAAAAACGCTTGAAACACTTGCCGGAACCGCATCAGATATAAACACAGCAGAAAAAATTTTGTTTGTAGAAGATACCGGCGAATACCTCTACAGCATTGACCGTATGTTTTGGAATTTAAAGCGAACTCAAAAATTAAGGTCTTTAAAAGGGTTAATAGTTGGTGGCTTTAAAGTAAAGCCAGATGATGAGGGCGAAGAATTTGGAAAAACGTTGCAGAATATTGTTTTGGAGAAAGTAAAGGAGTACAATTATCCAGTTTGCTTTGATTTTCCGGTAGGCCATCAGCGGGCCAACTTTGCCTTAAAATGTGGTGTAGTGCACCGGTTGTTTGTAAACGAAAACGAAGTTACCTTAATAGAAATGTCATGATAAAAATTCCACCCTATTTAAAAAAAGGCGATACCATTGGATTGGTTGCGCCTGCCGGATTTATGGCAGCATGTAAAATGCAAACCTGTATTATCACCTTAAAAGAGTGGGGCTATAATGTGCAATTAGGCGCCACCGCTCAAAGTAGTTCAAGCACTTACTTTTCGGGCACCGATGCCGAGCGCCTGAACGACCTTCAACAAATGTTGGATGACAAAAACATTAAAGCCATACTTTGTGCCCGCGGAGGATATGGAGTTAGTCGGATAATAGATGATTTAAATTTCAAAAGGTTTCAAAAAGCCCCTAAATGGATTGTTGGCTTTAGCGATATTACGGTTCTTCATGCACTTCTTTATACGCAGTACAAAACGGCATCGCTGCATGCGCCAATGGCAGCCGCTTTTAACGACGGTGAGGCCAGCAACGAATACATACTTTCTTTAAAAAAAGCCCTCAGCGGCGAGCCCGCCGAATACAGTTGTGCGCCACACGAACTTAACAAAAAGGGCCAAGCAACAGGAGAATTGGTGGGAGGGAACCTTACCTTGCTGGCTCATCTTATTGGCACGCCATCAAACGTACGCACAAAAAACAAAATTCTTTTTTTGGAAGATATAGGCGAGTATTTATACAGCATTGACCGCATGTTATTACAATTAAAACGAGGAGGTAAATTTGGCCGGCTGGCCGGACTTATAATTGGTGGTTTTAGCGATATGAAAGATACGGAACGGCCTTTTGGAACAGAAATTCACAACATAATTTACGATCATGTAAAAGACGCTCCATACCCTGTTTGCTTTGGTTTTCCGGTAAGTCACAATAAAGAAAATGTGGCTTTAAAAATAGGCGGCCATTATCGGTTAAAAGTTACAGCCACCCAAACTTTATTAACGGAACAAATAAAAAAGTAAAACTTCGGCTTACTAATCTTCTGCGCATATTATATAGTGTTGGGGTAAATCTTCAAATACTATTTTCTAATTGGTACACACCCCTTTTTAAACTGTTTTTAATTTAGATACGTCAATAATAGCGTTGATATATATTGCGCATTCGTTGTGTCAACTCAGATTTTATTTGCTCCAGAATTCCTTCTTTTATTTCCTCTTCCCTTGGTTCGTTCGCTGTTTTTCGGTTGTTTATCAGCTGGCGGTCGCTTTCGCTTAAGGCACGTTCATCGCCACGAAAAGATGCAAACTCAATCTGCCAATTATAACCGCCTTTGAATGCATCATTCCATAATATTTGCCCTTTGCTATTGCGGGCAGTTACGTAAAGTTCTCCGTCCGATACCAGCGTGCGCCGGGTAACCACTATTTCGGCCGAAACCCTTGCCCATTCCTTTACCACAGAATCGGGTTTGTAAACCGTTTCTTTTACCACTACTTCTTTCGATACGGTTCGGCTTTGCGTATTGTCATATGGGCGGCCCAGCTCCATTCTGCCCAATCGCAGTTCTAAAATTTCATCTGGTTCAATGTTATTACTCCGCGCTTCCCATTCCGAAAAAAACTTAATGAACTCATTATTAATATTGTAACGAAGGGTGCGGACAACCTCGTTTTCAAAATTGTTCAATTCGTACGAGTGGCTGTAACTGTAACCGCTGTTGTAAAATTGAGAAAGAGGTAAAACAACAACCCTTACCACAGCATGGTCGTATGCTTCGTTCATTTTTTTACGTATTGTCCTGTCCTCCGAATTGTATTGCAGCGCTCTTTTAAAAGAAAGATAGGCTTTACGGAAATCTTCTCTTTGACCACTTTCCATAAAGCCCAATCCTTTAGAAAAATGTACTTCGGCTGCTTTAATTCCAAACGTTTCTAAATAGGCAGAGTAATCCTGTGCGTTTATAAAGGAAGCAAGCGCCGGCTGATTATTTATTTTAATATACAGATTTTGCAATTGCCGGTATTCGGCAAAAATCTGTTCGTACCGTAGTTCCTTATTGCTGTTTGATAAGGCGCGGATATTGTTTTGGTGCCTGGTTACCGCAAAGCGATACGCGTTTTGTGCAAGTGCTTTTGTTTCGCCATCAGATGGATTTTTTTGAAGTTTTTTTATGGCTAATTCAATCGCTTTTTCATAGTTGCCTTTATTATACGCTTTGCCCGCCGTTTTGCAGGCGCCGAGGTAAACAACAAGCACAAAAAGTAGTGAGTAAATCTTTGTCATGGGTAGGTTTTTTTATATAGGACGAAAGTTACCTTTTAATGTTACTGCCGAATTGTTATTTAGAAAGCTGTTAACATTTTCACGAAAGGGCTTTCTCGCCGCGAACGCGGAGGAGCGGAGACGCAAAGAATTTCAACAAATAGCAAGAGTGATTAAAACCTTAGAACATTAAAAAACCCTTTTGCTCTTTCCGGCAAAAAGGGTTTACTATATATTTTTAAGACAAACTTTAATCTTCCAGCCGTTTTAATTTAAGGTTGGTAACAGGCGCTACTATCAGCGGAAACTTTTCAATGGTTACGTTGCTTGCATCTAAGCCAAAGCCTCTTTCTTCTGAAAGACTTGCTTCTTTTAACCAAAAATGAAACTTCATTATCATACGTTCTATAATAGGTAGTTCGTTATCGTGGCTTAGATATTTTTCCAAAACAATAAAAGTAAAATCGCCTACAATATTGCTGCGCTCCAGACTTTCGTACCGGCTGGTAATGTTTACTTCTTTATTGGCTACCAAATCTTCCACCACTTTCCGAAACATTAAATTAATGCGTGGCTCTATTCTAAATCCTAACCTGAATTCTACCCGAATGATATCGTTTGGTATAATATGATCTACGCGGTATTCCATAGTGTATGGATCGTCGAGCGTATCTACATGCACAAACCAATAAATATCGGCACGCTTTGGTTTTTTATTTAAAATAGAATAGATGATTTTATGTTCAATTTCTTTTGGGTTATCGGCGCTGGTTAGGTACACCAGGTGCGTGGCGTATTTGGGCACCGAACGGTCGTTGCTCAACTCCTGTATTTTGGGAATGTAATGCTCCAGCCGAACAAATTCGATGTAGCGGTTTTTTATTTTACGGGCGCGGAACCAGGCATACATTACTACAAACATTAGCCCGCCAATTAAAACAGTAACGTAACCGCCGTGTGTAAACTTTTGTAATAAGGCAATTAAAAACAAACTTTCTACAAAAACATACACAACTAAAAACAGCCAAATAAATATTGGCCGTACCCGCCGCATTACCATAAAATTGGCAAAGAGCACCGTAGTCATTAACATGGTGGCTATAATGGCTAAACCATAAGCGGCTTCCATTCGTTCGGATGTTTTAAAATAAAGCACCACAAACACGCAGCCTGTAAACATCATCAGGTTCAGCGATGGAATAAACAACTGTCCGCGGGCTTCGGACGGATAACGGATTTTTAACTTGGGCCACAAATTCAGCCGCATGGCTTCGCTGATAAGCGTAAACGATCCGCTGATCATGGCCTGACTGGCAATAATGGCTGCCAGGGTTGCAATAATTACTCCGGGAATAATAAACCACTGAGGCATTAAATCGTAAAAAGCATTTATCCCCATTGCTTCCTTTACTTCCTTGGTTACCGTTATGCCTCTATAATTCGCCAGCAGCGAAGCGCCTTGGCCTAAGTAATGTAGAATTAAACAAGATTTTACAAATATCCACGAAATACGGATGTTGCTTTTTCCACAATGTCCCAAATCGCTATATAACGCTTCGGCGCCGGTAGTACATAAAAATACAGCGCCCAGCAACCATAAAGCATTTGGGTAAGAGCTTACAAACTGAAAAGCATGGTGCGGACTAAAAGCGGAGATAATGGAAAGATCATCGGAAATATGAATGATACCCAAAATGGCCAACATGGCAAACCAGGTGGCCATAACAGGACCAAAAAATTTGCCAATAGATGCCGTGCCAAATTGCTGTAAAAAAAAGAAAAGCGCCAGAATAATTAGCACGATGTAGACAATGTAATGCTCTATGCCGGCAAAGGTGGGTAGCTTTTCCAGGCCTTCTACGGCCGATGTGATAGAAATGGGCGGGGTGATGATTCCATCGGCAAGCAAGGCCGCGCCGCCAATCATAGCAGGTAAAACCAACCATTTTTTATGCCGGCGAACAAGAGCGTACAAAGCAAATATGCCACCTTCTCCGCGGTTATCGGCCCGCAAAACCAGCCATACGTATTTTATTGTAGTTTGAATTGTAAGCGTCCAGATGATGCAGGAAAGACTGCCTATAATTAAGCCATCGTCTATAGTACGCCCATTAATAATCGCATTATACACGTACAGTGGAGAAGTGCCAATATCTCCGTAAATAATTCCTAAAGCGATCAATAATCCTGCTGTGCTAAGTCTGTTTAAAGGGATTTTCACCGGGAGTTATTTAGAAAAGTAAGGAGCAAATCTATGCCTAAAACAAATGTTATCACTATTTACAGCCCGGCCTTTTCTGCGCCGTGGCGTTTTTGCCAGGTACCCTTTTTATAAGGTTTTTGTAAAAGAACCGCTTTCATTTTCTTAACCGTTAAGCGCACTTTGTCCGTTCCGTTTCGTCCGTTTGCTGCCTGTACCCTTTTTTAAATGTTTTTAAAGTACAAAGATTGAACTCGTTCAATTGCAAGTTTCAAATCAAAAAAAAATAACACGGCGACGGCAGAACAATAAAGGAAAGGCGAAGGCGATTTTCTAAATTTTTTTACGCAGGCAGGAAAAGCTCTGAAAAAGGCCCCGGCTTTATTAAAGTGTTAACAAGGGCTGCCCTTTTTTCAATGCATCTAAACAAAAGTTTAACCGTCTTAGTTACAGCAGTATAGTAATTTTAAACCGAACAATATTTACAGGCATGAAGTTTTGGAAATTTTTTCTTTCAATTGGCTTTACACTTTTTTTAGGTAAATCGTTTGCACAAAAAATTGTGTATTCCGAGCCCGACCGGGACGAAACCCGTCGCATTAACTTTGAAGTAATTGGCAAAGTATCGGGCAATTATCTGATATATAAAAACACCCGAACCAAAAATTACATCGCCGTTTACGATAACGAAATGGTGGAACTGGCAAAAGAAAAGCACAATTATTTGCCGGATGACCGCCTGATTAATGTAGATTTTTTTGCATACCCCGATCATGCTTTTATGATTTACCAGTACCAGCGCAGAAATGTAGTTTATTGCAATGCTGTTAAAATAGATGGAATGGGGAAAAAGGTCTCAGATGTTATTCAGTTAGATACTACCCATATTGGTTTTACGGCCAGCAACAAAATTTACTCGGCGGTTAGCAGCGAAGACAAAGGCAAGATTATGATTTTTAAAATTAATGCCCGAAACCGCTCGCTTTTTTTAATAACTACCCTTTTATTTAATAACCACTTAACGCTTGAAAAACGCAGCAGCGGCGCTATGCCCATGAAGGACCGCGACGATTACCTGGACGAGTTTGCGGTGGACAATGACGGCGACTTTGTATTTGCCCGCTTCAACCGCGGAAACAACAACAACATTGAACGAACCTTTTTAATATTGAAAGGCGCACAAACCGATTCGTTTGCCACAACCGAACTGACCATGGATAAGATTTGGCTTGATGAACCGCACCTTAAAGTAGATAATGTAAACAAACGCTATTTTCTTACCTCGTTTTATTACAAACAAAAAAGAGGCAATATAGACGGATTTTATTTTTATGTGTGGGATAAAAAAACCGGTGCACCGGCAATGGAAAACACCGTGGTTTTAGGCGATGAATTGCGTAACGAAGCAAAAGGCGATGCAAGCACAAGAATGGCTTTTAACGATTATTTTATTAGAAACATAATTATAAAAAGAGATGGAGGTTTTATTATTGGCTCCGAAGCGTATTACACCACATCGCGCGGCGGCAATTGGAACCGCTGGAATTATATGTATGGCAGCCCGTTTTATTCGTACGATTATTTCTCGTTTTCGCCACTTTACAATAGCTGGTATTGGCGCAATCGTTACGGCAACCAGGTAAGCCGCCACCATGCCGATAACATTACTATTTTAGCTTTTGATAAAGTAGGCAAACTGGAGTGGAGCAATGTCATTCATAAAGAACAATTTGATGATGAAAGCGGTGATTATGTTTCGTATCAATTAATAAACACTGGCGAACAACTGCATTTTGTTTTTAACCAGGTAGAAAAAAGGCAGCAGTTGCTAACCGATTATACCATTGGTCCCGATGGAAAAATTAACCGAAATCCTACTTTAAGAAACCTCGATAAAGGTTACGAATTTTTACCCAAGTTTGGAAAGCAGGTAAGTGCCCGTCAGGTAATTATACCTTGTTACTACCGCAATTATGTTTGCTTTGCAAAAATCGATTTTAATTCATAGCATTGACGTGTGATTGGTATATTTAAACAAAAAGCGCCAGGCAATGTGGCCCTGCTTGCAATTGTAGGTTTACTGCTTAAACTCCCTCTTTTTCTTTATCCATCCGCACCAGTAGCCGGGCCGCAGGAAGGCCTTTTTTATAAAGCCCTAGTTGGCTGGCTAAGCAGCGGCGGCTTTTCGTTTTTAGGCGGCGTGCTTTCTTTTTTTCTTTTATATGTTCAGGCGCTCATTATTAACGGTATTGTAAACGAATACCGAATGACTACCCGGCACACGTTTTTGCCGGGGCTTTCTTATATGCTAATAACTTCCCTGCTGCCGCAATGGAGCGTACTATCGGCCGCGCTAATGGCAACAACGCTTATTTTATTGGCTTTCGCCCAGCTTTTTCAATTGTACAACAAGCCCTCTGCAAATACCAAAATATACAACATTGGTTTGCTACTAGGGCTGGCTTCCTTTTTTTATTTTCCTTCATTTTTATTTGGAGTGGCCATCATCAGCGGACTGCTCATTTTACGTCCGTTTCGCCTAAATGAAATTTTTTTATTGCTTTCAGGCATTATTACCCCATTTTATTTTTACGCGGTTTACCTTTTTTTATATGATGGTTTAACGGTGGAACAACTTATTTCTACGCTTCACATTCACACACCTGGAACGAGGCATTCGCTTTGGATAGCAGGCAGTGCCCTGTTTTTAATTATACCTTTTTTGATAGGGGCGTATTACATACAAAGCAATTTATTAAAAATGCTGATTCAAGCCCGTAAAAACTGGAGCATTTTGTTATTGTGGCTCTTTTTTGGGCTGCTAATAGGTTTTGTCAATGGCGGCGGTTCGTTTACCAACTGGATTGTTGCCGTAGCGCCTTTTGCCGCTTTTCATGCCTGTGCGTATTTCTTTCCGCCCCGAAAGTGGGTTGCTTCTTTTCTGTTTTTTGCTATGGTTGCTTTTATCCTGGTGCAACAATATGTTACAAATGCCTGGCAGTAAAAACAGCGAATAGCTTTGCAGAGTATCTTTGCCTTTCAATTTATTAGCTATGAAATTTGGCGTAGTTGTTTTTCCCGGTTCTAATTGCGACAGAGATATACACGATGCGCTGGTGCACGATTTAGGTCAGGAATGTGTTATGCTTTGGCATAAAGACAGCAATCTTTCGCTTTTTTCTACCAACGACTGCATTGTGCTGCCGGGTGGTTTTTCGTATGGCGATTATTTGCGCACCGGAGCCATTGCCCGTTTTAGTCCCATTATGCAAAGCATTATTGAGTTTGCCAACAGGGGTGGAAAAGTGCTTGGCGTATGTAATGGTTTTCAAATTTTATGCGAGTCGCACCTGCTGCCCGGCGCTCTTTTACGCAATAACAATCAGCAGTATGTGTGTAAAAATTTATTTATAAAAGATGATGAGGACGAGGTTTATAAGATACCTATTGCGCATGGCGAAGGCCGCTATTATGCCGATGAAGTAACCTTAGACCAGTTGGAGCAAAGGGGTCAGGTGCTTTTTTATTATTGTAACGAAGAAGGGGCTGTAGTTGAATCAGCAAATCCAAACGGATCGGCACGCAATATTGCCGGCATTTGCAACCAAAGCCGCACCGTTTTTGGCATGATGCCGCACCCTGAAAGAGCGTGCTCGGCAGCATTGGGCAATACCGATGGACGGAAAGTATTTTATAAATTGTTTGCCAATATTTTATACTCCGAGCCCGTAGCATAAAGCGGCTATTTTAACACGGCGGTTGCCTTTTAGTTCAGACCTTTGCGCTAGAAAATAAACACCGTATGAAAAAGCTATTATTTATTGTATCTCTCTTTTTAATAGGAAATGCTGTAGTGGCGCAAAGCCCGGTTTCGTGGTTGTTTAGCAGTAAAAAAATCAGCGATAAAGTATATGAAGTTCAGATGACGGCTACGATGCAGCCTGGCTGGCATTTATATGCTCAGGCTCAGCCGAAAGACGCTATTGCCATGCCCACAACATTTCAATTTAACGGTAACCCCCTTTTAATTTTAGATGGCGCCGTTAAAGAAGTTGGAAAGCTGGAGAAATTTAAAGACGAAATGCTGGATATAACCGCTAATCAATACAGCAATAAAGTAGTGTTTACGCAGCGTGTAAAGTTAAAAACAAACGCTAAAACAGCAGTTGTTGGAAAACTGGAATATCAAACCTGCGATGATAAAAAATGCCTGCCGCCAAAAACGGTACCTTTTTCCATTGCTTTATAATAAACTTTTTTAATGTCTTTTTTTTAAATCGGACTCTGAAATGAGTCCGTTTTTTGTTGAAAATAGTAAAGCTACAAGCCCCTTTTTTAAGAATTGGCTTAAACGATAATGCAAAGATGTTTCTTTTCTTTGCAGACGGTTAAGTAAAATAAAAACCCCTTGAAAAGGGTAGTAGCAGGTAAAATTTAAGGCCGAGGCTTACCATTAAACGTTCTTCTTTCAACTCGAAAAATTAACGCTGCTAATCTATTTAATATAGAACTGGTGCAGCTTAAAAAAGAACCTTTTTCAAGGGTTTTCATCGGCAAAACAGTGCATCAAATATAAAAGTTATTCTAAACCTTAAAAAAGGCATACCTCACTGTTGATGAAAGCCTTTTTTAAGAATTTTTGTCAAAGCCGATAAAAGTGTATCGCCGTAAAACAATTAAGCTGCCGGATGACCAAAATCTCTTCTTCGTTCTTCCAATACAGGCTTTGCTTTCATTTCAATAGCATAGCCAATATCATCCGAAAGTGAATCTACATTTGTATCCCCGATCCAATGCCGTCCTTCCTTATGCAATGTAATACGTTGGGGCGGTGTATTGTCGGGGCTGCCTTTATATTGCGAAAGGTTTGCGGTACACAAACCATTGTTTCCTATTTGTACATCGTAGTGCGCTAAAGCACTGTCATACAACACAACTGCGGTTACCTCCATTATTACTTGTATTAATTAAACATGGTTAGTTCAAAGATGGTGCCCTTTACAGAAAGACATAAACTCAGGTTTAAGTGCTTTACGTATGAAAGCAAAGCTCTTAAATGTAGAAATTGCGAAACACTTGGAGGAGCGCAATGGAAACAGAGTGGCAAAAGGTGCACAACGGAACCGCAGAAAAATAAAAAACCCGGATTAAAGTGTCCGGGTTAATTAGGCGTCATTCTTAACCAGCCGCTCGCGGCAAGCAAACAAAGTGCGGTTGGAGGCTAAGAATGACAAAGAGTTGGCGAAAACCGCAAGAGCGAAGATACATCAATTCAAAGTGCAATTTGTTTTTGAAGCATCATCTTGCGCAAGTTAATCAAGCCATAACGCATACGCCCCAAAGCGGTATTAATGCTACAACCCGTAATGGTGGCTATTTCTTTAAAACTCATATCGGCATAATGACGTAAAATAATCACTTCACGCTGGTCCTCGGGCAAAAGGTCAAGCATCTCTTTTACCCTATCGTGACTTTGCTTTTTGATCATTTTATCTTCGGCACTTTCTTCGGTAAAGTTCAGCACCTCAAAAATATCCTGGTCATCGCCGGTTTTAATGGTCGGCGTACGTTTTACTTTTCTAAAATGATCTACACAAAGGTTGTGTGCAATGCGCATAGCCCAAGGCAAAAACTTACCTTCTTCGGTATAGCGGCCGCTTCGGGTAGTGTCTATTACGCGGATGAATACATCTTGAAAAATGTCTTCGGCAAGGTACTTATCCTTAACCAAAAACAAAATAGACGTATATAACTTGTCTTTATGACGCAATACAAGAGCTTCCAAAGCGTTAGTATTGCCGGCAACAAAAGACTGAATTAACTCGTGATCGGTAAGTTTAGATAGTATGGACATAAAATACTCCTACAGGGTTTAGATATTAGAGGAAAAACGGGGTAAAAATTTGGAGTAGAAGTTTATGCAATAGGCTGTTTGTACTTTACGGTTTTTTCTAAATTAGAAGAGATTTGTATTCCAAAAGTACCTCTATATTTTATAAATGCAAGCATCCAAAAAAAAATATTGCCCCTTTTCTGTGAAAGCGGCGTTAATGAATTGTTTGCTAAAAGGGTTAGTAAGCTACCTTTGCCCAATAGTATTATGAAGGAAGCAGTCGAAAAGAAAAGTACACAGAAGAAAAAATTAGTAGCGGATCCAATAGTTATAAAAGGAGCACGGGTTCACAATTTAAAAAACGTTGATGTTTCCTTTCCCCGAAACAGCTTAATTGTCGTTACCGGCGTATCGGGTTCCGGTAAATCATCGCTTACTATTGATACGCTTTATGCCGAAGGGCAGCGCCGCTATGCAGAAAGTTTAAGTGCTTACGTGCGACAGTTTTTAAACCGCATGGATAAGCCCGATGTTGATTACATAAAAGGACTTTCACCTGCCATTGCCATTGAACAAAAAGTAATTACCCGCACCCCGCGCAGCACCGTTGGCAGCATGACGGAAATATACGATTACCTGCGCCTGCTGTTTGCCCGCATTGGTCAAACCATTTCCCCTATTTCGGGCCGAACAGTAAAAAAAGATGATGTAAAAGAGGTGCTGGATGCTATTAAGGCAATGAAAGTAGGAACCAAAGTTTTTATTTTGGCTGCCTTTAAGCAACACCGCTATCGAAATGTAAAAGAAGAATTGAACATTTTAATGCAAAAAGGTTTTTCGCGTATTTATGTATCGGCGCTTTCCCGTACCCAAAATAAAAAACAACCTGAAAGTGGCACCACTTATCGTATAGAAGATTTGATGGAATCGGAGGAAGAATTGAACTTGGCGTTTATTAATCCCCAAAATGTATTTGTATTAATTGATCGTATAGTAGCAAAAGAATTGGATGAAGATGATTTGCACCGCCTCGGCGATTCCATCGGCACAGCTTTTTACGAAGGCGAAGGCGATGTGTTTGTAGAAGCAGATGGCGAAAACTTATTGGGCTTTAATAATCGTTTTGAGCTGGATGGAATTCAGTTTGAAGAACCAAGTCCCAACCTGTTTTCGTTTAACAATCCTTTTGGCGCCTGCCCTGTTTGCGAGGGTTTTTCAATGGTTTTAGGTATAGACGAAGACCTTGTAATACCCAATAAATTGCTTAGCGTTTACGAAGGCGCCGTAGCACCGTGGAAAGGCGAAAAGCTGGGTCAGTGGAAAGAAAGGTTTGTAAAAGCGGCCCGTCATTCCCACTTTCCGGTGCATACGCCCATTGCCGATTTAACGCCCGAACAATACAACACTCTTTGGAAGGGCAACGAAACCCTGGACGGCATTGATGCCTTTTTTAAAGAGGTAGAACAAAACTTATATAAAGTTCAATACCGTGTTTTACTTAGCCGGTTTCGGGGCAAAACAAAGTGCCCCGAGTGCGACGGTACCCGCCTGCGCAAAGAAGCGTTGTATGTAAAAATTCAAGGCAAACACATTGGCGAATTAAGCAGCCTGCCGGTGAAAGATTTGAAAGTTTGGTTTGATGAAGCGGTAAAAAAATTTTCAGAATTTGAGCAAACCGTAGCCAAACGAATTCAGATAGAAATTACACACCGGATAGATACGCTGTTGAAAGTAGGTCTTGGTTACTTATCGTTAAACCGGCTGGCAAATACATTAAGCGGCGGCGAAAGTCAGCGCATACAATTAACCCGCAGTTTAGGTAGCAACTTAACCAATTCCTTATATATTTTAGATGAACCGTCTATTGGTTTACACTCCCGCGATACCGCAAACCTGATTAGGGTTTTAAAAGAGTTGCGCGATTTGGGAAATATTGTTGTTGTTGTGGAGCACGATGAAATGATGATGCGCGAAGCGGATTATATTATTGATATGGGTCCGCTGGCAGCGCACCTCGGCGGCGAAGTAGTGGCTACCGGTAATTACACCGAATTAATAGCCAACCCTAAGAGCTTAACTGGTAAATATCTAAAAGGCGAATTAAGTATCGATCCGCCAAAAGAGGTGCGCAAATGGACTTCTTCCATTGTTGTTGAAGGCGCCCGTCATCATAATTTAAAAGGACTTGACGTTCAATTTCCGCTAAACGTTTTGTGCGTTGTAAGTGGTGTTAGCGGCAGCGGAAAAACAACTTTAATCAAGCATATTTTATATCCTGCTTTGCAAAAACTCAAAGGCGAAGCCGGCGATAAAACAGGCTTGCACAAAGTTCTTTCAGGCGATACAGAAGCTATTTCTTCGGTAGAAATGGTCGATCAAAATCCAATTGGCAAATCATCGCGAAGCAACCCGGTAACCTATGTGCAGGCATGGAACGGCGTGCGCGATTTATATGCGGCGCAGCCCCTAAGTAAGATTCGTGGTTTTGCCGCAAAACATTTTTCGTTTAATGTAGATGGCGGCCGTTGCGATGCCTGCAAAGGCGAAGGTGAAAAAGTAGTGGAAATGCAGTTTTTGGCCGATGTGCACCTTACCTGCGAAGTTTGCGGCGGCAAAAAGTTTAAAGAAGAAGTGTTGGAAGTTCAGTTTAAAGGCAAAAGTGTTTTTGATGTGTTGGAAATGAGTGTTGACGAAGCAGTTGCTTTTTTTGAAGGGGAAAAAAGCATTGTGTCGGCTATAAAACCCTTAAGCGATGTAGGTTTGGGTTATGTAAAACTGGGGCAATCGTCCGACACGCTTTCGGGCGGCGAAGCGCAACGCGTAAAGCTGGCCACGTTTCTGGGCAAAGGAAAAGCCGCCGGTAAAGTGTTGTTTATTTTTGATGAACCAACTACCGGGCTTCACTTTCACGATATAAAAAAACTGCTGCTTTCGTTTAATGCGTTAATAGATGGGGGACATTCTATTTTAGTTATTGAACACAATACCGATGTTATAAAAAGTGCCGACTGGGTAATTGATTTGGGCCCTGAAGCAGGCGCCGATGGTGGTTATTTGGTTTATGCCGGAGAACCATCAGGGTTAAAAAAGAAGAAAGAAAGCCATACTGGTGAATATTTGTAAAACAGGCAAAAAAGGGACTTTCACAAAATCAGATACGGCGAAATCTTTTCAAAAATGGTTTCATCAATTAGTACAATGTTTTTTATTTCATCTACGCTTTTGTAAGCACCGTGCTGGTTTCGGTATTCCACAATAGCATTGGCTAAATTCCATCTAATATACGGATGCACTTTTAATTCATCTTTTGTAGCGGTATTAATATTCAGCTTTTTAATTGCAGAGGCATTAACCTGTAAAAAAGGTTTAATCTTTTGAAAGGTAGAATCAGGTAATCCATACGTTTCCTTAATTTGAGTTACCGAATAAAAGCCACCTAACTTTTCGCGGAAGGTGATAATGCGGGCTGCCAGTTTGCTGCCAATTCCAGGCAAGGCAATAAAAGCCGAAGTATCTGCGCTGTTTACATCGGCAATGGAAAAGTTTCGTTCCTTTTTTTCGTACGGAGCTGGTGAAGCGTACCCCTTTTTAAAGGGTTTTAGGCTGCTTTCAAGTTGAATATAATCTGCTACCCGATCATAAAAACCTTGCGGTAAGCCCCAAATCTTTTTTAGGTCTTCCGGCTTATAAAACTTCCCACCCTTGTTTCGATAGTTTACAATTGTTTTTGCCGTTCTGCTGCTTAAACCCAGTCGTTGCCATCCTTCAGCCGGCAATATATTTGGGTCAAAAGCAAAAAGTTCTCCTTTGGTAAAATCTTTCCGTTCAGAAACTTCGTATTGAAATCCATCCTGACCTCTTGCTTCGGAGTATTTTACCCCTTTTTCATACCTTTTTAAAAGGGTATCGGTTGCTTCTTCCAAAACAGAGTTGGCAACAATTGGCGCGGAAGAAGGCGGAAACAACTTTGGACTAAAAACAATAAAAGCTACAATGGCCACCACGGCAAGACCACCAATCCGGTCTTTTTTGCTGAAGTGCAAATAATCTTCGTAAAGGTTTTTCCAACTCATGTCTGTTTTTAATTATATCTCAAAATAATCAAAAATCTTTATGGCGTACTATTTGATGAACGTAAATTTCTTGTTTGTGTAGGTTAATTGCTTACTTTTGCAATCCTTAAGTTTTGGCCAAAAACATTTTGACGTCGCAAATTCATGCTAAATAATTGATTATCATTGCTTTTTTCGTTTTTCGAAAGAGGCAGGAAAATCTATTTGCCACGTCTGACACATTAAAACCGGTTTTTTTCATATGCCTGCAACAACAACGAACCAAAGGGTCAACTTCGGAAAAATTGGAAACATTGCCGATACTCCGGATCTTTTGGCTGTTCAAATCCAGTCGTTTAAAGAGTTTTTTCAGTTAGAAACAACACCTGACAAACGCAATGTTGAAGGATTGTTCCGTGTGTTTAAAGAAAGCTTTCCCATCACGGATACCCGCAACATTTTTGTTTTGGAATTTTTAGATTATTTTATCGACCCGCCCCGTTACACCATCGACGAGTGTATGGAGCGTGGCTTAACCTATGCAGTGCCGTTAAAAGCAAAACTGCGTTTAAGCTGTAACGATGAAGAACACATTGACTTTCAAACCATCGTTCAGGATGTATTCTTAGGAAATATTCCGTATATGACGCCTCGCGGAACCTTTGTAATTAATGGTGCCGAGCGTGTGGTGGTTTCTCAGTTACACCGTTCTCCGGGTGTTTTCTTTGGTCAGTCGGTTCACCCCAACGGAACAAAAATATATTCAGCCCGCGTTATTCCATTTAAAGGGGCGTGGATGGAGTTTGCAACAGATATTAACAATATCATGTATGCATATATTGATCGTAAGAAAAAATTCCCCGTTACTACCTTGCTTCGTTCTATTGGTTACGAAACCGATAAAGACATTCTGGAGTTGTTTGGAATGGCAGATGAAGTGGCCGGCGATAAAAAAGCGCTGGGTAAATACATCGGTCGCCGTTTGGCTGCCCGCGTATTGCGCAGTTGGGTAGAAGATTTTGTGGATGAAGACACCGGTGAAGTTGTTTCTATCGAGCGAAACGAAGTAATCCTGGAGCGTGATTCTGTTTTAGATGAGGAAGCTATTGATACCATTTCTGAAATGGAAATTAAAAGCGTATTTGTACAAAAAGAAGACGTTGGTGGTGATTACGCTATTATTTACAACACCTTAAATAAAGATACCTCTAACTCAGAGTTAGAAGCGGTGCAGGTAATTTACCGGCAGTTGCGCGGTGCCGATGCGCCCGATAACGAAACTGCTCGTGGTATTATCGATAAGTTGTTTTTCTCCGACAAACGCTACGACCTTGGTGAAGTAGGACGTTATAAAATCAACCGCAAACTTGGACTTGATTTATCTGTTGAGCAAAAAACGCTTACCAAAGAAGATATTATTTTAATTATCAAATACTTAGTGCGCCTTACAAATGGTAAAGCAGAAGTGGATGATATTGATCACCTGAGCAACCGCCGTGTACGCACGGTAGGCGAGCAATTGTATGCTCAGTTTGGCGTTGGTTTGGCCCGTATGGCCCGCACTATTCGCGAGCGTATGAACGTTCGCGATAACGAGGTATTTACTCCCGTTGACCTGATTAATGCCCGTACGCTTTCTTCGGTTATCAATTCATTTTTTGGAACCTCGCAACTTTCGCAGTTTTTAGACCAGACCAATCCGTTGAGCGAAATCACGCACAAGCGTCGTATTTCCGCACTTGGGCCAGGTGGTTTAAGCCGCGAACGCGCTGGTTTTGAAGTACGCGACGTACACTATTCGCACTACGGCCGCTTATGTACTATTGAAACGCCTGAAGGTCCAAACATTGGATTGATTTCAACGCTTTGCGTACACGCAGCCATTAACGAAATGGGCTTTATAGAAACACCTTACCGTAAAGTAAACAACGGTAAAGTAGATATGAAGCAACTTACGTTTTTAAGTGCTGAAGAAGAAGATTTGGCGAAAATTGCCCAGGCTAACACGCCATTAGACGAGAAAAACAATTTCTCCGAAGAAAAAATTGTAAGTCGCGAAACAGGCGATTTCCCTATACTTGATAAAAACGAAGTAGAATATATGGATGTGGCGCCAAACCAAATTGTTGGTTTGAGTGCTTCGCTAATTCCGTTTTTGGAGCATGATGATGCCAACCGTGCCCTGATGGGTTCGAACATGCAACGTCAGGCGGTGCCGCTTCTTCGCCCCGATGTGCCTATTGTTGGTACTGGTTTAGAAGGTCGTGCAGCACGCGATGCGCGTATTCAAATTCATGCCGAAGGAAACGGCGTAGTGGAGTTTGTAGATGCAAACGAAATTCATGTTCGCTACAAGCGCAACGAAGAGCAGCGTTTGGTATCATTTGAAGACGATTTGATTATTTATAAATTAACCAAGTTTATAAAAACCAATCAGGAAACTTCTATCAATCTGAAACCGGCCGTTAAAAAAGGTCAGTCAGTTGCCGAAGGCGATTTCTTAACCGAAGGCTACGCCACACAAGGCGGCGAGCTTGCATTGGGTAAGAATTTGAAAGTAGCCTTTATGCCCTGGAAAGGATACAATTTTGAAGATGCCATTGTAATTTCTGAGCGGGTTGTAAAAGAAGATATGTTTACTTCAGTTCATATTTCCGAATACGAATTAGAAGTTCGCGATACAAAATTGGGAGAAGAAGAGTTAACGCCCGACATTCCAAACGTATCGGAAGAAGCAACTAAAGACCTCGATGAAAATGGTATTATTCGCATTGGTGCGCAAATAAAAGAAGGCGATATTTTAATTGGAAAAATTACGCCAAAAGGTGAAAGCGATCCAACACCTGAAGAAAAATTACTACGCGCCATTTTTGGAGATAAAGCCGGCGATGCAAAAGATGCTTCCCTAAAAGCACCCAATGGTGTAGAAGGAATTGTTATTTCCAAAAAATTATTTCAGCGGGCTAAAAAAGATAAAAATTCAAAAGTGCGCGAAAAGGCGGCTATTGAAAAGCTCGAAAAAGTGCACGAAAAGGCTGTCTCCGATTTAATGGAAGTGCTGTTGGAAAAACTGCAAATCCTTTTAAAAGATCGTTCGTCAGCCGGTGTTAGCAACAACTTTGGTGAAATGCTGATTGGTAAAGGATCCAAGTTTACGCAAAAAAACTTATCCGGAATTGATTACATGAATGTTGATCCGCTGGGATGGACAGGAGACGCCAAGGTAGATCAGCAAATAAACGTTTTACTGCACAACTACAGCATTAAGTACAACGAAGAATTAGGCCGTTACAAACGCGAAAAATTCAACATTTCTATTGGTGATGAATTGCCTGCAGGCGTTTTAAAGCTGGCTAAAGTTTATATAGCTGTAAAGCGTAAATTAAAAGTGGGCGATAAAATGGCCGGTCGCCACGGAAACAAAGGAATTGTAGCCAAAATTGTTCGCCAGGAAGATATGCCGTTTTTAGAAGACGGAACGCCGGTGGATATAGTATTAAATCCGCTGGGTGTACCAAGCCGTATGAATTTAGGGCAGATTTACGAAACTGTTTTAGGTTGGGCTGGCGAAAAATTAGGTTTACGTTTTGCAACGCCAATTTTTGATGGTGCATCGGTAGAAGATATTGCCGGTTACATCAGCCAGGCAGATTTACCAACCTTTGGGCACACCTATTTGTTTGATGGCGAAACCGGCGAACGTTTTCACCAAAAAGCAACGGTAGGTATCATCTACATTATTAAGTTGCACCACATGGTAGATGATAAAATGCACGCAAGAAGCATTGGGCCATACAGCTTAATTACGCAGCAACCGTTAGGTGGTAAAGCACAGTTTGGTGGTCAGCGTTTTGGAGAAATGGAAGTATGGGCACTCGAAGCTTATGGCGCCGCTAACATTCTTCAGGAATTGCTCACCCTTAAATCGGATGATATTATTGGACGCGCAAAAACCTACGAAGCCATTGTAAAAGGCGAAAACATTCCTCGTGCCGGTATCCCCGAATCGTTTAATGTACTGGTGCACGAGCTAAGAGGTTTAGGGTTAGATCTTAAGTTTCACGATTAAAAACCCGGTGCCTCCGGCGAGTACATCAAAGGAGAAACGCCTGGTTAGTAAAAACAGTTCTTTAAAATAAAGTTGATGATTATGTGACCAGCAGAAGTAATACTATGTTGCTTCTGTTGCGTCGCACTCTTCAGCGTTCAGTTGGTAAATAAGCAGGTACAAACACAACAAAAAGGCCCCCTTTATTGCATGTTTTAGCAGCACAGCTAAAACGCTTTAAAAAGGGTTGTTACAAAAAGTAATTGGCCCCTTTCAGGCATGTTTGCTGCGTTAAATTACCAACTGTACAAGAGTGCGACGCAAGGAACGTTGAATAAAGCGATGTTGCCTGGTTTATAAAAATTAAAAAATAAAAACAAAAAACCGCTACCTGAATAAAAGCCGAGCAACGCTTTTGTTTGGGGCTTGTGGTTAAATATTCTACTATGGCTTTTAATAAGAGAGACAACCGTCCGAGACCAACTTTCTCAAAAATTACTATCGGACTTGCTTCGCCCGATTCCATTTTGGAAAAAAGCTTTGGCGAGGTGTTAAAGCCCGAAACCATCAATTACCGCACATACAAACCCGAAAGAGATGGTTTGTTTTGCGAACGCATTTTTGGGCCTGTAAAAGATTACGAATGTGCCTGCGGAAAATACAAACGCATTCGGTACAAAGGCATTGTGTGCGACCGTTGCGGCGTTGAAGTAACAGAGAAAAAGGTTCGTAGAGAGCGCATGGGCCACATTAAATTAGTAGTGCCGGTAGTACATATTTGGTACTTTAAATCGTTGCCTAATAAAATTGGATACCTCTTAGGTATGAGCTCTAAAAAATTAGAGTCCATTGTTTATTACGAGCGGTTTGTAGTTATTCAAGCTGGACTTCGGGCCGATAAAGGGCAAAACCACGGCGACCTCCTTACAGAGGAAGAATACCTGGATATTTTAGATACACTGCCAAAAGAAAACCAGTATTTGCCGGATGAAGACCCGAACAAATTCATTGCGAAAATGGGTGCCGAAGCAGTGAGCGACCTTTTGGGCCGCATTGACCTCGATCAATTATCATTTGATTTAAGAAACGCTGCTGCCACCGAAACATCGCAGCAACGTAAAGCCGATGCTTTAAAGCGTTTGCATGTAGTAGAATCCTTTCGCGATGCGCAAACCCGCATTGCCAACCGCCCCGAGTGGATGGTAATGCAGTATATTCCGGTAATTCCACCAGAATTACGCCCGCTTGTTCCGCTTGATGGCGGTCGATTTGCATCCTCTGATTTAAACGATTTATATCGCCGCGTCATTATTCGTAACAATCGTTTAAAGCGTTTATTAGAAATTAAAGCACCCGAAGTAATCTTGCGCAACGAAAAGCGCATGCTTCAGGAAGCCATTGATTCGCTATTCGACAACAGCCGAAAATCAAACGCGGTAAAAGCCGAAGGTGGTCGGGCGCTTAAATCGCTTTCCGATGTTTTAAAAGGAAAGCAAGGTCGTTTCCGTCAAAACTTATTAGGTAAGCGTGTTGATTATTCTGGTCGTTCGGTTATTGTGGTTGGACCCGAAATGAAGTTGCATGAGTGCGGATTACCAAAAGACATGGCGGCCGAATTATTTAAGCCTTTTATTATTCGCAAGCTTATTGAAAGAGGCATTGTAAAAACGGTAAAATCGGCCCGTAAACTGGTAGATAAAAAAGAAGCCATTGTTTGGGATATTTTGGAAAACATCTTAAAAGGGCATCCTATTATGCTAAACCGTGCACCAACGCTGCACCGTTTATCTATTCAGGCGTTTCAACCAAAATTAGTAGAAGGCAAAGCCATACAATTGCACCCATTGGTAACCACCGCCTTTAACGCGGATTTTGATGGTGACCAAATGGCGGTGCACGTTCCTTTAAGTAATGCCGCTATTATAGAAGCGCAGCTTCTAATGCTTGCTTCTCACAATATATTAAACCCGCAAAACGGTACACCAATTACCCTTCCTTCGCAGGACATGGTGCTTGGGCTGTATTATATTTCAAAAGGAAAAAGATCTACTGAAGAAGAAAAAGTAAGAGGAGAAGGAAAAGCTTTTTACAGCGAAGAAGAAGTAATTATTGCGCACAACGAAGGTGCAATTGATTTACATGCACACATCAGGGTAAAAGCCAACATCCGCGAAGGCGAGGAATTGGTGCATAAATTAATTGAAACCACGGTGGGACGGGTTATTTTCAATCAGTTTGTACCACGCGAAGTAGGTTTTGTAAATACTTTATTAACCAAAAAGAACCTTCGCGAAATTATTGGCGATATCATCACTATTACAAACGTTCCAAAAACGGCTAAGTTTTTAGATGATATAAAAACACTTGGTTTCCGCACAGCCTTTCAGGGTGGTTTATCCTTTTCTATTAACGATTTGATTATTCCAGCTATAAAAGAAGAGTTAGTTTCCAATGCAAAGTTAGAAGTAGATGAAGTGTGGGATAACTACAACATGGGTTTAATTACCAACAACGAACGCTACAACCAAACGGTTGATATTTGGTCAAGGGTAGATACACGCATTACCGAAACACTTATTCGCGAACTGGCAGCCGATAAACAAGGCTTCAATTCTGTGTTTATGATGTTGGATTCTGGTGCCCGTGGATCTAAACAACAGATTAAGCAGTTGGCTGGTATTAGAGGTTTAATGGCAAAACCCCGCAAGAGCGGTTCGTCTGGTTCGGAGATTATTGAAAATCCCATTCTTTCCAATTTTAAAGGCGGCTTGAATGTATTGGATTACTTTATTTCTACCCACGGTGCCCGTAAAGGTTTGGCCGATACAGCATTGAAAACAGCCGATGCCGGTTACCTAACCCGTCGTTTGGTGGATGTATCTCAGGATGTTGTAATTACAGAAGAAGATTGCGGTACGCTGCGAGGTATAGCCACTTCGGCGCTAAAAGATAACGAAGATATTATTGAACCGCTTTCTGACCGTATTGAAGGACGCACCTCTGTTCACAACGTGTATAATCCGGTAACAGACGATTTAATTATTAATGCAGGCGAAGAAATTTCGGCATTTGTATCCCGTAAGATTGAAGAAATAGGAATTGAAACCGTTGAAATACGTTCGGTACTTACCTGCGAAGCAAAACGCGGTACATGTGTAAAATGCTACGGTAAAAACCTGGCTACGGGCATACTGGCGCAAAAAGGCGATGCGGTAGGTATTATTGCAGCTCAATCCATTGGTGAACCAGGTACACAGTTAACGCTTCGTACCTTCCACGTTGGTGGTGTTGCTGGCTCTGCTTCTGTTGAGTCCACACTTCCGGCTAAGTTCGATGGTACGGTTCAGTTCGATGGTGTTCGATCGGTTGTAACGATAAATAACGAAGGTCAAAAAGTTCAGGTAGTTATTGGCCGTACTGGCGAGGTGCGCATAATGGATACCAAAAACGATCGTTTGCTAATTACCAACAACGTTCCATACGGAGCTACGTTGAATGTAAAAGACGGTCAGAAGGTAACCAAAGGCGAAACCATTTGTACATGGGATCCGTTTAATAATGTAATTATTTCAGAGATAGAAGGAACGCTGAAATTTGAAAACGTATTAGAAGGAATTACCTTCCGCGAGGAAGCTGATGAACAAACCGGCCACCGCGAGAAAGTAGTAATTGAAACAAGAGATAAAACAAAAATCCCTTCGATTTTGGTTGAAGGAAAAGAAATAAAATCGTACAACTTACCTACCGGGAGCCATATTGTGGTAGAAGAAGAAAGTGCTGTAAAGGCAGGTATGGTACTGGTGAAAATACCAAGGGTTTTAGGCAAGTTGCGCGATATTACCGGTGGTTTACCGCGAGTAACCGAATTGTTTGAAGCACGAAATCCTTCAAACCCGGCTATTGTTTCGGAAATTGACGGTGTGGTAAGCATGGGTTCTATTAAAAGAGGTAACCGCGAAATTATCATTGAAGCAAAAGATGGTGTAACCCGCAAATACCTGGTGCCGCTAACCCGCCAAATCTTGGCTCAGGACGGCGACTTTGTAAAGGCTGGTTCGCCAATGTCCGACGGACAGATTGCTCCGCAGGATATTCTTTCCATCCAGGGACCGTTTGCTGTTCAGCAGTATGTGGTAAATGAAATTCAGGAAGTATATCGTTTGCAAGGTGTGCGTATTAACGACAAGCACATTGAGGTAATTGTTCGGCAAATGATGCGCAAGGTTTCTATTGTTGACCCCGGAGACACGAAGTTTTTGGAAGAAGACCTGGCTGATAAGTTTGAGTTTTTGGAAGAAAACGATTACATCTTTGATAAGAAGGTAGTAACCGAGCCTGGCGAATCAACAAAAATGAAAGCCGGTCAAATTGTAAGCCTTCGCGAACTGCGTGAAGAAAACTCTATTCTTCGCCGGAACGATAAAAAGCTGGTTGAGTTTAGAGATGCAAAGCCCGCAACTTCTTCACCAACGCTTTTAGGTATTACAAAAGCATCGTTAGGTGTTACCAGCTGGATTTCTGCCGCATCCTTCCAGGAAACAACAAAGGTTTTATCTTCTGCCGCCATACAAGGTAAAACAGATGATATGCTTGGTTTGAAAGAAAACGTAATTACCGGTCATTTAATACCTGCAGGCACAGGTTTGCGCGAGTTTGAAAACATGATTGTAGGAAGCAAAGAAGAATACGAACTGTTGCAAACTACCCGCGAAGCCATGACGTTTGATGACGATGAGTAAGCCTCAAATTAAATTAATTAAAACCCCACAAGTGTGGGGTTTTTTGTTTTTTGTCAAAGAAAACATGCAAAAAAGGGGGTATTGCATTGTAGCCCCCGGGCGTTAGTCTCGCCTTCCCGTAAGTGCGTTATATATTAACAAAGCTAATACAGCGCCACCGGTGGCCACCAAAATGCTATATAAGTTAAAGCCATCTACACGGCCCCAGCCAAACATGGTAGCTATCCAGCCGCCCAATACAGCGCCCACTACACCAATAATCATGGTTACAATGCAGCCCTGCGGATCTCGTCCGGGGCTAAGTGCTTTTGCAATGGCACCGGCAACAAGTCCTAATAATATCCACGATAAAATGCCCATAATACTCTGTTTTTAATGAATAATGCCATACTAAGCAAATGATGTACCCGCTGTTAATCGTTTGAAAAAGTTGCCAGGCTGCGCGGAAACCGAGCGTTTTTGACCGTTAATTTGCACAAAATTGTTTTTGAATGAAAAATGGCATGCTTGTTTTAAATGCGGTGCTGCTGGTGGCAGTTGGCGTTTTATTTTATTTACACTTTTCTGCACCCAAAAACGCGCAAAAGGCGCCTTTAGTAAAACAAGTCTCGCCATCAAACACCAATAACTTTAAAATTGCCTACTTCGAAATGGATTCTTTGGAAGCTTCTTTTGCAATGGTAAAAGTTGTAAAGCAGGAGCTAAGTAAGCGCGAAGATGCGGTGAACAGCGAGCTTACAAGACTCGAAAAAGGGTATCAAAACAAAATTGCTCAATATCAGCAGCAAGGTCCAACCATGAACCAGGTGCAATCAGAAGCCGCGCAGCGCGATGTCATGCAAATGCAGCAAACTATTCAAAGCCGAAAGCAGGCACTTGACCAGGAATACCAGGATTTTTACATGCGCAAAATGAAAGACGTAAAATCAAAAATTGAAACCTTCCTGACCGATTACAATAACACCAAAGGCTATTCGTACATTTTTGCCTACGAACCCGGCTTATTTTACTACCGCGATACCGCCTACAATATTACCAACGATGTAATTAAAGGATTAAACGCGGCTTACACAAAAAAGAAATAAAACACTTTTCTGCTTAAATAGCAGGGCGACTGACCCCTTTTTAAAGGGTTTATTCCAGCTGCTACCAGGGAACTTGTAAAAAACCCCTTGCAAAAACACGAGATAAAGCCCTTAAATCGTCACCCAGCACACAAACAATATGTCGGTATTTACTTTAGCAGTTCACGGAGGTTCGGGTACCATTCTAAAACAAGATATGACGCCCGAACAAGAGGCGGCCTATACCGAAGGTCTGGAGCAGGCGCTGGCTGCCGGCTATGAACTTTTAGAAAAAGGTAAAACTTCTTTAGAAGCGGTGGAAGCAGCCATTATTGTGTTGGAAAATAACATTCAATTTAATGCAGGGCGTGGTGCTGTGTTTACAAAAGAAGGCAGGCAGGAAATGGATGCAGCCATTATGGACGGGCGCACGCTTGATGCTGGCGCTATTGCCGGAGTTCGCCATGTGCGCAATCCTGTTCAGTTGGCAGCCGCAGTTTTGCACAAAAGCCCGCACGTTTTTTTAACGGGAAAAGGTGCCTTCGATTTTGCTCTGGAACAAAACATCGCCATAGAAAACGACGACTATTTTTTTTCTCAGTTCCGGTACAATCAATGGCTTTCTATTAAGGATACAGATGGTTATGCTCTCGATCATTCAAGCGAAGGAATTAAGGACTTAATGGTAGATAAAAAAATGGGAACCGTAGGCGCCGTTGCCTGCGACACCCACGGAAATTTAGCCGCGGCCACAAGTACCGGCGGCATGACAAACAAACAATTTGGCCGCGTTGGCGATACACCAATTCCCGGCATTGGCACCTATGCAAATAATGCTACCTGCGCTATTTCCTGCACCGGACATGGCGAGTTGTTTATACGTTCTGTAGCTGCTTACGATGTTAGTTGCTTAATGGAATACAAAGGGTTAACTCTTCACAATGCCATGAATATAGTTGTAAATGAAAAGTTGATAAAAATAGGGGGCGAGGGCGGAATGATTGGCGTAGATGCAGGCGGAAACAGTGCCCTTTTATTCAATACAGAAGGTATGTACCGTGGAGTTAAAAGCAGCTCCGGCTTGTACGAAGTGGCCATTTATCGTTAGTTTTATGAAGCCGTCAGCAGAAATTCTATTTTACTTTTGTTGCCACAGTTTACCCCGGAGTTGATACGGAGCACACTTGTACATTTGAACTTTATTGAACTTACTTCTTTATGAAAAAGTATGCCATTATTGTAGCAGGAGGCACCGGCAAACGCATGGGCGGTACTACACCAAAACAATTTTTACTGCTGCACGATAAACCTGTTTTATATTATACCTTAAAAACCTTTTTAGAAGCATATAGCGACCTGGAAATTATTTTAGTTCTCCCCGAAGGCTACATAGATATGGGTCGCGAAATTATTGATGCCTGGTTTGATTACAGCCGCATACAAGTTACCGCCGGCGGCGAAACGCGCTTTCATTCGGTACAAAATGGTTTGAAATTAGTAACAGAAGAAGGAATTGTGTTTGTGCACGATGGTGTACGATGCCTTTTAACCACCGGCCTAATTCATCGTTGCTACGAAAAAGCCTTGGAAAATGGTAGCGCTATTCCGGTACTACATTCTAAAGACAGTATGCGGCTAATAACAGAAGATGATAACGAAGCCGTTGATAGAGGAAAAGTAGTGCTGGTACAAACGCCCCAAACGTTTCATACAAAAATAATTTCCGCTGCTTTTGAAATAGATTATAAAGAACGATTTACCGACGAAGCAACTGTAGTTGAGGCTTTTGGTTTAAAAATTAAACTGGTGGAAGGAGAAGAAAACAACATCAAAATTACCCGGCCTCTCGATTTGTTGCTGGCCGAAAAAATTTTGGACGTTACAACTTTAGTATAAACAAGAGAACACCCCTTTTTTGAATGTTTTTCATCATACTAATGCTTTACATTTGAAACGCGCAGCTTTTTAATGGGCTATGTGCCCAGCTAAATCTATTTGTTTGCTTTTGCAAAAGGCGTAAAAAAGGCCGGTTTTACTACCAGCCTTTTTTCTATATTTTCCTTTACAATCTTAGCTTACTGCTCTAAATTTAAAGGGTATTTATAAGTGCCGTCGTAACCAGGATAAATGCCCTCAACGCTTGCAGGTCCGCTCATGTTTGCCAATAATTTCGACAAGCTGTCAACAGAGTTTACATCTTGTCCATTTACACTGGTAATTACAAAACCTGGCTGCATACGGGTACGCCCAATCATACCGCCTTCTTGTATTTTAGATACTACTACGCCGCCGCTAACACCATATTGGCGAGCCTTTGCTTTATCTAACGTGGTTAATTCTGCACCCAAACTATTGCCAATGTTAAGCGTAACAACATCACCCTTTTTCTTTAGTACCAACGTAACGGTTGTTTCTTTTCCATTGCGTAAATACGTTACCGGTATGCGGTCTCCGGGGCGATGAGATGCGATTTGGGCACTCATTTGTAACCCTGTTTGCACTGCACTATTGTTTACTTTTGTAACAATATCGCCCTGACGAATTCCTGCAGCGTACGCGCCACCGTCCCTGGAAACATCCTGTACATAAACACCTTCAATATTGGTGGGGATGCCTCGGGCTTTTATTTGCTGTTCGGGCATATTATCAGTATCAATATAAGTTATACCCAGGTAGCCGCGTTGCACTTCGCCAAAACGAATGATATCATCAACTATCTTTTTTACAATATTTACCGGAATGGCAAACGAATAACCTGCGTAGGTGCCGTTTGGTGCTAAAATTGCGGAGTTAACGCCCACTAATTCACCAGTAGTATTTACTAAAGCGCCGCCGCTGTTGCCTGAGTTAACGGCTGCATCGGTTTGTATAAACGATTCTACCGGGCTTTCGCTTTGCCGGCGGTTAATGTTAATAGAACGACCGGTGGCAGAAATAATTCCGGCAGTTACGGTGGTTTCTAAAGTAAGCGGGTAACCAATAGCCAGCACCCATTGTCCTAATTGCAGGTTGGTGGAGTTGCCATAAAGAAGAAACGGAAATTTATTTCCATCTATTTTCAACACCGCAAGATCGCTGCTGGGATCGCGGCCAATTAGGCGTGCTTTATATGTTTTGCGATTGTGAAGCGTTACCATCAGCTCGTCGGCCACGCCTTCGCCGCCGTTTGAAATAACGTGGTTGTTGGTAACTATATATCCATCTTCGCTAATAAGGATACCGCTGCCCGAGGCCCGTTGTTCGGGCGAGCTGTTGGGTCCGCCAAAAAAATCGTCAAACCAATCGTCAAACATTCCGCCGCGGTTCCGGGGCACGTTATTGGTTTGTTTTTTAGCAG
Organism: Chitinophagales bacterium; assembly: GCA_038243445.1. Lineage (GTDB taxonomy): Bacteria > Bacteroidota > Bacteroidia > Chitinophagales > Chitinophagaceae > Flavisolibacter. Next base: position 82,201 of record JBBSRB010000001.1, read on the forward strand.
GTATGCGGGTTTTAATATGAACAACAGCCGGGACTGAAGCATTGGCTGCTTTTGTAAGATCAACAATTTCGGAAGGGCCGGAGGTTTTTCCGTCAAAAAATCCTGCATAATTTGCAGGCATGCCATTTTGAGCCGATCCCACGGCAAGTACGTCAGATTTATTAATAAATTTGTTATACGTCCAAACGCTGCCTACAGCCGTTACAGCGCTTACCGCAATCATCAAGAGAAGCTGTTTTCCTTTCATGTTGTACATTTTTTATGTAAGATATTTAAGAGTGTCAAATTACGTGCCTTGACACGTTAAAGTAACGCTGCTTAAAATGGAAACTGTTCCCGCCTGTTCAGTTTAACAAAAGTTTACTAAGACTTTCGTAGTTGTTTTTACCCCCTTTTTCAAACCTTTTGGCTCATCCTCAGGTGCGGTAAACGCATTCAAAAATTGGCTTTAAATGGTGCTATGGTTTTACAGGTTCGCTAAAAATTTCATTGTATCTACTCCATCTGCAAACGTATTTAGTTGTGGACATTGAGCTTCCCCGAAAGGCGTGTAGTTTTTTCCAACTATACATTGAACAGAATCGTTATTACGCAAACTATTTTCTACTTCTGCAACTGTTGTATAAAATTGATAATGTAATTGCGAAATAGAGGAGAAAAGCTGTTCGTCTTCTACTAATAAAACCGAGCTTCCATTAGTCATATAAAATTTGTTATTTAAAATATGCAGCGCCAGGTTATGATCGTAATTGTTTTTGTACTTATTATGATTTTCAAAAAACGAATACTTTTTAAAGGCTTCTAAAAGGGGTATAAAATTGTACTCTTCGGGCACGTACAACTTGGTTACGTTTCGGCAACCTAAGCCAAAGTATTGGTGAACATCATCGGCCAGTTTTTCTAACTCATTGTTTGTTTCTTTGCCCGTAAGCAGCGCCACCGATGTGCGGTTTCGCCGTATAATGTGTGGATATTTTCCAAAGTAATAATCAAAATAGCGCGATGAATTGTTGCTGCCAGTGGCAATGTAGGCATCGCAACCTTTTAATCTTTCGGCAAGTATAATGGGCGGCTCGGCAGACGGCGAAAAGCTCATTAATTTTTCCGCTACATGTTTCATCAGCACTTCGTCTTTTGACGAGAGTTTGCAATAAGCCACGTGCCCTGTAAGAAAAGTGCAAAGCAAATCGTGAAAGCCCACCAACGGCACGTTTCCGGCCATTACAATTCCTATTTTTTTTGGGCTGAGATTTATGAACGGAAGCGAATAAGCAGTTGCAAGTTGTTGAAGTGCCGGTTTGTTCAAAAAAAGGGTAGCTATATTTTGCAGCGCAAGGTTAATAAAAGAGGGAATAAACCAGTTGTTGACGCTGTAGGCTTTTTCTTTAGTCCTTGCCAACTCCTCGCTGTTGCAGGTTAAGTAGTTGCCTAAAGCAGCAAGCGCTTCTATTCGTTCGTCTAAATTCATTTGTGCAAAATTATTGTTTGCAGGTGGTTATTAGCCGCGTGTGTCTATAAGTTATCAGCGATTAATTAACTTTCAGGCTTTAATTTTGTTTGGCAAATGTAAATTTGATTATAAACTTAGTATATGGCTATTAAAATAACAGATGAATGTATTAACTGCGGGGCCTGCGAACCAGAGTGCCCGAACAACGCCATTTACGAAGGTGGTGTGGAGTGGGCAATTGCAGATGGAACAGAAGTAAAAGGGGAGTATACACTTGTAGATGGAACGGTAGTAGCTGCCGACAAACGCAATGCGCCAGTAGCTGTAGATACCTATTATATAGTGCCCAGTAAATGTACCGAGTGCCAGGGCTTTCACGAGGAGCCACAATGCGCAGCAGTATGCCCGGTAGATTGTTGTGTGCCCGATGAAATGTACCAGGAAACGGTGGAAGAATTATTGGTAAAAAAAGAGCGTCTGCATTAAAGCTCCTCGCCCTTCCGGAGGCAAGGTAACTTTCTTCTTTTTTTATTTAGCTTTGGCGCCATGAAAAAGAAAATTGCGTTGGTTACCGGCGGCTACTCGGGCGAGGCAACCATTTCTTACCGGTCGGCTAAAACAATTTACAACAACCTCGATAAAGAGGCTTTTGACGTTTATACTGTTGACATTAATCCAGGGGGTTGGTTTTACGAAAGCGACGGCGAAAAAGTGAGCATTAATAAAAACGATTTTTCGCTAACGATAAAAGGGGAAAAAGTTTTGTTTGATGTAGTTTTTATCGGCATGCATGGAACGCCCGGAGAAGATGGAAAGCTGCAAGGCTATTTTGATGCAATTGGCCTGCCGTATACATCGTGCAATGCAGCCACTTCCGCCATTACCTTTAATAAAAGATACACGGTAGCCGTAGCCGCCATGTCCGGTATTAAAGTTGCCAAATCAATTCATCTTTTTAAACATACTCCTTACAATGCGGCTGCCATTCTTTCGGACCTCCGTTTGCCCTATTTTATAAAACCAAATAATGGCGGCTCCAGTATTGGAATGAGTAAAGTAACCGCTGCGGCGCAGTTGGAGCCAGCGCTTCAAAAAGCGTTTAACGAAGATAGTCAGGTGCTTGTAGAAGAAATGATTGAAGGGCGCGAGTTTACAGTGGGTGTATTTAAAACCGGCGGTAACATTACCGTGCTGCCCATTACGGAAGTAGTAACGCACAATGAGTTTTTTGATTTTGAAGCCAAGTATGGCGGAAAATCATCGGAAACTACACCTGCACCCATTTCCAACGAATGGAAAACCAACCTGGAAGAAGCAGCAAAAAAAATTTATGCCGTGTTTAACTGTGCCGGCGTGGTGCGCATTGATTTTATTTACAACGAGCAAACAAATGCTCCTTATATGCTGGAGATTAATACTATTCCCGGCCAAAGCGAAGCAAGTGTTATTCCGCAGCAGGTACGCGAAAAAGGATGGAACCTTACGCAATTTTATGGGCTCCTTATAAATGAATGTTTAACTACTCATAACAAGAGCTTCTAAGGAGTTTATCTATCTTGCAGCACAAATTTTAACTGGCTTATTTTGAAACAATTTATCAGAAAGAATCTAACAAGCCGCCCGCTTTGGGTAAATATACTTACTGCTATTGTTCTGGTTGTTTTAACTGGTCTTCTGTTTATGCTTTCGCTTACGTTTATTACGCAGCATGGCGTAGCCCGAAACGTACCTTCGGTAACCGGTAAAAGCACAATGGAAATTGAATCTCTTTTAGAAGAAAAAGGATTTGAACTCGTGGTGCAGGATTCGGTTTATTACGATTCGCTGCCACCCTCGTTAATTATAAAACAGTTTCCGGAAGCCGATGCCGTAGTAAAAGTAAACCGCACTATTTACGTAACCATTAACCGCGTGGTACCGCCCGATGTGGAAATGCCAAATCTGGTGGGTTTAAGTTTTCGAAATGTAGAAATGATTTTAAAAGCCAACAATTTGCTGTTAGGCGATACTACTTTCCGGCCCGATTTTGCACCGAATTCGGTTTTAGAACAATTGTATAACGGACAGCCCGCGCCCCCGGGATCGAAAATAAAATGGGGTTCTAAAATTTCGTTGGTGCTGGGTAGCGGCATTGGAAACGAATCGATGCTGGTGCCAAAATTAGTAGGGCTTACATTCGGCGAAGCAAAAATTTTGTTGGAAGCGCAGGGACTTATCTTTGCTTCAGTGATTCCCGACCCGACAGTTAAAGATACAGTTAATGCCTTTATTTACCGGCAAAATCCAGTGCCAAAAAACGAAGATGGCCGCAGCTTTCGCATTCGTCCGGGACAAACAATGGATGTGTGGTTAAGTGTAGAACGACCCGTTGTTGATTCGCTCGAAGGAGCCCCAATAGCACCCGATTTTGAAAACTTCAACGACACTCCTTTTTAATAGGTTTTAAACGATTTGAATTTTATATGAAAAATATAAGCGTAGAAGAACTAAAGCAAAAACTGGATAATGGCGAAAACATTCATTTAATCGATTGTCGCGAGCCGCACGAATATTTAGAAGGAAACATTGGTGGTAAGTTAGTGCCGCTTGGCAAAATACAAACCATGCAAATTGATGAATTGGAAGACCTTAAAGACGAAGAAGTTATTGTGCATTGCCGCAGTGGCAAACGCAGCATGATGGCTTGCATGGTGCTGGAGCAACTTGGTTTTAAAAATACAACTAATGTTGATGGTGGCATTTTAGCGTGGCAGGAAAAGTTTGGCGCAAAGTAAAATTTTTGACTAAGCTGCAATGCTACTATCAGGCTTTTGTGGCAAAGTTTACCCCGGACCTGATCCGGTGCACACTCTTACGTTCTGTTTTTTTTCAGCAATAAGCACAACGCTGCGCCTTTGCAACGACCCCTTTTTTCAATGTTTTACAATCGCACATTTAGCCCCACCATCCAGTTGGTTCCTGCCATTGGAAAATAATAGTTTTCCGTTGTTAACGCACCATCTGCATAATAGCTAAAAGTGTATCCGTTGGGTTCGTACAGGGCATTAAAAATATTGTTTACCTGCGCCATTACACGTACCCTTTTTAGTGCCTTTTTGCTAAACAAATAACTCAGGCTTACGTCTTCAGTAAAATAAGCATCCAGTTTTCTGTTGTTATTTTCTGTGTTGTCTAAATATTGTTTGCCTACGTATTTACTCATTAAATTTAATTCAAACCCTTTTAATCCAAGCAGCGTAACGGTTGCTGCACCCACTATTGGCGGCGAAAAAGAAATACTGGTTTCGTTGTAATTAATTATTTTTTGTCCGCCTGCATCGTAATCATCTATAAATTCAGTAAACTCCAAAATCCGGTTTTTGCTCAGCGCCAGGTTGCCCGATGCCTGCAGCCATTGGTTCACCCGAACAGCGCCTTGCAACTCAACACCCGCCCGATAGCTTTTTGCAATGTTTGTTCGGGTATAAGCACCCACATCGTTTATTTTGCCCGTAAGCACCAGTTGATTTTTATAGTTCATGTAAAAAAAGGTAGCGCCCCAGTTGGCTGTTTTGCCCCGCTGTTCCAGCCCAATTTCCACGTTGCGAAGTCGTTCGGGTAAGGGTGCCTGCGTAGCGCCAGCTTCAAAATCATCGCGGTTGGGCTCCTTGTTCGCTATGCCGTACGAGGCATACCCAAGCCAGTTTTCTTTAGAAAAACTAACGCCTGCTTTGGGATTAAAAAAGAAATAATTGTTTTTAAAACTTAGTTCCGGGTGATCTCTAAAACCGGCCAAATTGTAATGTACATTTCTCACCTGAAAGTCAGTGTAAAAAAGCCATTCGGCACTAATGTTTTGCTGCCATTTTGTATAAAGATTCAACTCTTTTTTTGTGCCTCTGTTGTTGTACCACCGAAATTTTTCTTCCGGCAATCCGTTCTTTGCCCATATAACATCCCCAAAATGGTCGCCTTTGTAATTTGAGGCAGAGCCACCAACGATGAGGCTTGTTTTGGGCTTATTGTGTTGTACCGAAAATAAGGTTCCGTAGTAATGGTTATCAAGCCATAATTGTCTTATTAAATCAGTTCTCAAAACAGTGTCAGTTCCATAAATAGGTTTTGGTATTCCATAATTGGCATATTTTCTATCAGCTTTATATTGCTCGTAATAACCTTTGCCCCGTACATAAAACAAACCGGTTGATAGCACCAAACCAGGTTTCAATTGCTGGTTAAAAAAAGTTTGATAGTGGGTTTGGTTGTAGTTATCAGTTTCGTTATCGTAAGGCGCGCCGGTCCGTTCGGTACCCGCAGAATTTTGGGTGCGATTTTTCTTTAGCAATTCTTCCAAAACGCCATTCCAAGATTGGTAGGTTTTTTCTTTACCGGAAAAAGTAGTAAAACGTAAACCGGTTTTTTCAGAAGCATAGGCGGTAGAAAAGTAGTACGATTTCAGGTCGCTTTTTGCGCGGTCAACATAACCATCGCTGCTAATTTGAGATAAACGTATATCGGCTGTAAAATGATCGCCCAAAAGCCCTGTACCTGCCTTTATTGTGTTTTTAAAAGTGTTGAAAGAACCAACAGAATTATTCAGTTCCAGGTATTGTTCTTTATTTATTTCGTTTGTATTTACATTAATGGAAGCGCCAAACGAGCTGCCACCATTTGATGAAGTGCCCACGCCCCGCTGCACCTGTATGCTGTTTGCCGACGAAAGAAAATCGGGCAGGTTTACAAAAAAGGTTCCCTGGCTTTCGGCATCGTTAAAAGGTACGCCATTTAGGGTAACGTTGGTTCGTGCTGCATCGGTTCCTCTAATTCGGATACCCGTATAACCAATGCCTGTACCGGCATCAGAATTAACCACTACTGATGGTGTTTGATTTAAAATAAAAGGCAGATCCTGCCCAAGGTTTTGCTTTTCTATTTGCGCTTTTGTAAGATTGGTTTTGGTAAATGGCGCTTTGTCGCCAGCGCGTACGGCTTTTACTTCTACTGGTAAAAGTGCCACAGTGTCGGTTTGCGCTGATGCCGAAAGGGTAATAAAAAAACTTAAAAAAATCGATGTCCGTTTCATTTTTATAGTTTTAATGAACGGGCATGCAGACGACGAGAAGGGGAAAAAGGTTAAAGGCCTTCCCTGCGCAGGCATTACCCTGATTCAGGTTCTACGGGTATTTTCTCAGCTTTCCATTTTAGCGGAAGGCACCCCGAGGTTGTGAGGAGCAAATCTATAAACAAAATAGTGTTGCTGTGTAACTTTTTTTTGAAACGAACGTATAAAAATTAAATTTCAATCAGTACACCATGCGAAAAATTATTATTCTATGCCTGTTTGCTTTTGCAGCCGCTTCGGTGCAGGCCCAAAAAACCGTTTACGATGCTAATGTGGAAATGCGCCCGGTGGAAGCATTTAAAGCCATAGAGGTTTCAAGTGGCATCGACCTGTATGTTAGCTTTGGCAAAACGGCGCTTGCGGTAAGCGCTAAAGATGCGGATAGTAGAAACGCTATAAAAACCAGTGTAGAAAATGGTGTATTAAAGATTGGGTACGATTGGAAAGAACGAAGAGGAAATACTATTGGGGGAAACAGGCAACTAAAAGCTTACGTTGGATTTGAAACATTAGAGGCAATTGACGCGTCCGGCGGCTCTAACGTGTTTGTTGAAGGTTTTATTCAGTCGCTAAAGCTGGTGATTAACGCTTCCGGCGGATCGGATTTTAAAGGAAAAGTAGCTGTGCAAAATTTAGTGGTAGATATCAGCGGCGGGTCGGATGTGGTTATTTCCGGCGAAGCGGCCCTGGCGAATATAGATGCCAGCGGCGGATCGGATTTTAAAGGCTTTGGACTGCAATGCCAAACGGCAGAAATAAAAGTTAGCGGCGGCTCTGATATAGAAGTTAGCGTTTCTCAAGCTCTGGTGGCCAAAGCAAGTGGCGGCTCAGATGTTCGGTTTAAAGGAACTGCCTCTGTGGTGGAAACCAAAACGTCAGGTTCAAGTTCCGTAAAAAGGGCCGGGCGCTAAATAGATTTTAAAAAGTTGTGAAAGCCATTTACTAATTGCTTTTTCTTTTGGTGGTTGAACCCGTTTACCTATATTTGCACCGCGAAGTAGAGCAGCGGTAGCTCGTCGGGCTCATAACCCGAAGGTCCTAGGTTCGATCCCTAGCTTCGCAACAGCTTTAAGCCTCGAAAGAGGCTTTTTTTATTTTCTGACCCTTTTGTACGTGTTTGATGCGTAATTTTTGCTTTGAAGCATAATCTTAAGCTTTAGAATAAGAAAAAAAGGAATCGCTTGTAAACCCTTCCAATAACAAGCACCATTAGGTTTTCTATCAATAAACAGCTACAACATTACCTTTGCACCCAATGAAAGCAGGCTTCGTAAACATATTTGGTAAACCAAACGCAGGTAAAAGCACCTTGCTAAATGCCTTAATGGGCGAAAAGTTGGCTATTGTTTCGTCGAAGGTGCAAACCACGCGGCACCGAATAAAGGGCATTCTAACTACCCCGGATTATCAAATTATATTTTCCGATACGCCGGGCATCATTGAACCAAAGTATAAACTGCACGAACGAATGATGAAGGCAGTAAAGGGCTCCTTGGAAGATGCAGATGTAGCTTTACTTTTGGTAGATATAAAAGATAATGTTGATGAAGCCGACGCCATTTTTTCGTCGTTACGGTTGAAAGTGCCAGCCTTGGTTTTAGTAAATAAAATTGATAAAGCAGACAGCAAAAAAGTAGCTGACGTAGCGGCTTTTTTTCAAATTAAAAACTATTGTAAAAAGGTAATTTGTATTTCGGCGCTGAAGGGGGCTAACCTGCCCGAATTGCTAAATGAAATAGTGGCCCTGCTGCCCGAAGGCGAAGCGTTTTATGCCGAAGATGAAATGACGGATCTGTCCGAACGTTTTTTTGTTGCCGAAATGATACGTGAAAAAATATTTGATTTTTTTGAAGAGGAAATTCCGTATCACTCTACAGTGCTGGTTCATGAGTTTAAGCAAAAGTCTTCGTTAATTAAAATTGGAGCCAATATTATAGTGCAACGCGATACACAAAAATCAATCATCATTGGCGAAGGCGGAAAAATGATTAAGAAAATTGGAACCGAAGCAAGAAAAGAAATTGAAGCCTTTTTAGGTCAAAAAATATTTTTAGAATTGTTTGTGAAAGTTCGGCCTAAATGGCGCGAAAACGACACGTTTTTAAAAGAATACGGGTATTAAAGCCGCTGTCCTCATAGAAAGATTTTGTGAGAACAGAGTTTCGTGAATCTTTTCTGGTAGCAGTTCTTTCAATAAATGTTGATGATGTGGCCGGCAGCAACGCCACTATGAAGCTTCTGTTGCGTCGCACTCTTCAACTTAAGAACATTATTCAACACCTTTAAAACTAAATTCTCCTATCGGGGGAAAAGGGGCTTTTAAAATGGGATTTACAGTAGCAATAGTTGGACGGCCAAACGTAGGCAAAAGTACTTTTTTTAATAGGTTATTAGAGCAGCGCAAAGCCATTGTGGATGATGTGAGCGGCGTTACCCGCGACCGCCAGTACGGCGTTGCCGATTGGAACGGAAAAACATTTAACGTAATAGACACGGGCGGTTTTGTGCCCGAAAGTCAGGATGTATTTGAACGTGAAATAAAAAAGCAGGTACTAATTGCAGTAGAAGAAGCAAGCGCCATTTTATTTATAGTGGATGCAACTACCGGCGTTACCGATTTAGACGATGCAATGGCAAAAGTGTTGCGCCGTTCTACAAAGCCGGTTTTTTTAGTGGTTAATAAAGTAGATAATAACCAGCGAATGTTGGAAGCATCGGAGTTTTACAGTCTTGGGTTTGAACATACTTTTTTTATAGCCGCAATTAGCGGATCGGGTTCCGGCGACTTGTTGGATGCTGTAACCGGACTTATAAAAGAAGAAGATAGCGATGCTTTTTCAGATGAAGAAACGTTACCAAAATTTGCTATTATCGGGCAGCCAAATGTGGGAAAATCTTCATTGCTAAATGCCTTAACAGGGCAAGAGCGTACCATTGTAAGCGACATTGCAGGCACTACACGCGACACGATTCATACCCGCTATAATTTGTTTCAAAAAGATTTTGTATTGATTGACACTGCAGGCATACGGCGCAAAGCAAAAGTGCATGAAGACCTTGAATTTTATTCGGTGATACGGGCCGTAAAAGCGCTTGACGAAGCGCATGTTTGCCTTTTGTTACTTGATGCCGAAAAGGGTATGGCCGCGCAGGATTTAAACATATTTAGCCTTGCTGCAAAAAAAGGCAAAGGTTTAGTGGTATTAGTAAATAAATGGGATTTGATGGAGAAAGAAACAAACTCCGCCCGCGATTACGAAACGAAGTTGAAGGAGCGGTTGGCCCCTTTTTCGGATGTTCCGGTCCTGTTTATATCGGCACTGGAAAAAACAAGAATTTACAAAGCAATGGAAACAGCGCTTGATGTATTTGAAAACCGCCAGCGGCGCATTACTACCTCGCAATTAAATGAAGTAATGCAAAAGGCCATTGAATCAAATCATCCGCCTGTAGTGCGCGGCAATCCGGTTAAAATAAATTATGTTACCCAGCTTCCAACAGCGGTTCCGTCGTTTGCGTTTTTTTGTAATTATCCCGATGAAATAAAACA
>JBBSRB010000002.1:0-92252 GCA_038243445.1 Chitinophagales bacterium
ATATACAGGAGTTCAAACAAAAATGTTTATTATGAAGAAGACAAAATTATTTGGTTTTGCTGCAGCAGCCCTTTCGTTGGGTTTTGTGGCTTGTAATAACGATGCAGCAGATACAAGTTCTACTGACAGCGTATCAACTACCACTAATACAGAAATGACCAGTACACCTACAAGCACTGTAGATTATGCTGCAATGGCAGATACCTTTACAATGGGCAGCAACGAAGGCCGTTACCTCGACGCCCGCACCGGAAAGCCCATTAAAATTAATGTTGACCGTACTACAGGTCAGCGCACAAATGCCGATAACGGAGAACCTGTTTGGCGTTATGTAGATAACAGAACCTGGTGGGTTTATGGAGGCGATAGTTGGGATACATTAGGAGAATCGCGCATGGAAAACGGAAAGCTAATGTACAAAGGCGATAACGACGCCTGGGATACCTACGAAAAACGTTGGCCAGATGCAGACAAAATGGAAAAAGATTGGAAAACCAAAATTGGTGAAACTAAAATTAAAGTAAGTAAAGACGGCGATATTAAAGTAAAAGATGAAAACGGAAAAGTGAAGTACGATGCTGATGACAACAAAATAAAAGTAGATACTTCCAGCTAAAAAAACTTGAATTTATATAAAGATGTCCTGTCAAAAGCAGGGCATTTTTTTATGTTATGACTTTATATCTTTACAGCAGTGAGTACCAGCAGGCGGCCGATAACAGAGTTTCTTTCTCAATCTTCAAACAAGCTAATTATTGATGTTCGTTCGCCGGCCGAATACAACCATGCGCACCTGCCAAACGCGGTAAATATTCCATTGTTTAGCAACGATGAAAGGAAAATAGTTGGCACAGCCTACAAACAGCAAAGTCGCGAAATAGCTATTAAATTAGGGTTAGATTTTTTTGGCCCAAAAATGAAAGCAATAGTGGAAGAAGTAGAGCAGTTGCTAAACACCAATCAGACAGTAAGTAAAAACACCAGAAACGGCCAGACGCCAACTTCTAACTCCGTCTTCCTTTATTGCTGGCGCGGAGGCATGCGCAGCGCCGCAGTTGCCTGGCTGCTTCAACTCTATGGTTTTAATACAGTGGTGTTAAAAGGGGGTTATAAAACCTACCGGAACTTTGTTTTAGATGCGCTAAGCTTACCCTTTTCCCTAACTATTTTAGGCGGTTATACAGGCTCCGCAAAAACAGAAATTCTCCAACATTTAAAAGAAAGCGGCGAATGTATTGTTGATCTGGAAGGATTGGCTGTACACAAAGGATCGGCGTTTGGAAGCCTTGGAATGCCGGCGCAACCGTCGCAGGAAATGTTTGAAAACAACCTGGCACTCGAACTTTTAAAACAAAAAAGCAGCCCTGTTTGGATAGAAGATGAAAGTCAGCGCATAGGTAATGTAAATATCCCAACAACTTTTTGGACAACCATGCGGAGCTCACCGGTTTATTTTATTGATGTACCCTTCGAAGAACGCCTGGAACATATAATGGCCGGATATGGCGCTTTCAAAAAGGAGGATCTTGCGGACGCAATTCAACGCATCTCTAAACGACTTGGTCCGCTGGAAACAAAGACTGCCTTATGCCACGTGCAGGAAAACAGGGTGAAAGACGGCTTCCGCATTTTACTAACTTATTACGATAAACAGTACAAAAAGGCCTTGCAAAACAGAGAAAATTTACCTGCACTAATAACTACTTTTACCTGTGAAACAATTGGCGACGGCATTGCCGCTCGCCTGCTTAAACACCATCCTGTATGAAACCTACTTTCTTTTCATTCCTTTTTGTGCTGGCTTTTTGTTTAGCGGCCAAAAGCCAGGTAATAAGCGGATTATATTCCGGTACGCTTTACAACGACACAACCAAAAGCATACAACAATATCAGTTAGCCTTAAGCGAATACAAGGGAAAAATAACCGGCTACTCGTACACAACCTTTGTGGTAAACGATACATTTTATTATGGTATTAGAAAGATAAAAGCTTTAAAAAAGGGCGGCCAGTTACTTGTAGAAGACGATGACATGCTGGTAAATAATTTTCCGGAATCGCCGGCAAAAGGGGTAAAAAGATCAAGCGTTATTTCTTTACAAACCATTGAGGATACGGCAACGTCTTTGTCGGGCGGATGGCAGACAAACCGCACCAAAAAATACCTGCCGGTTACGGGTTCCCTAACTATGATAAGAGATAACGACAGTTCACAATCTGCGCTGATTGGTCATTTAAAAGAATTAAAAATAATTGGTGTTTTCAACCAACCAGCCATTGCAAAAACAGTTAAAAAAGGGGGTGAAGTAAAAGCAACCAAAGAGGTAGAAAACTCGCCAACAGCGGCTTTGCCATACAACCAGCGAACAACAAAAGTGCTTCAAACGTTTACCGGCGCAAGCGATAGTTTAGTGCTTCACTTTTACGACAATGGCGTAGTTGATGGCGATATCATTAGCGTATATGTAAACGGACAAAATATTGTTTTGAGTGCAAGGCTTACCGAAGCGGCGGTTAATAAAACAGTGTTTGTAGGAGGCATAAAAGGGCCGATAGAAATTCTGTTGGTAGCCGAAAGTTTAGGTACACTACCGCCAAACACCGGGTTGCTGGTAGTGTACGATGGAACAGAAAAATACACCATAAATTTCAGTGCCGATCTGCAAACAAATGCAAGCATCATTTTCAATAAAAAGAGGCAATGACCACCGAAATAAAACTCACGCAATTTTCAAAAGGCGGCGGCTGCGGTTGTAAAGTTGCGCCTTCTGTTTTACAACAAATCGTTCAAACCAATAACCCTTTCGGCTCAACAAATTTATTGGTGGGCAACGAAAGCAGCGATGATGCTGCGGTGTACGACTTAAATAAAAAAGAAGCTATTATTTCTACTACCGATTTTTTTGTACCTATTGTAGATGATCCGTTTGACTTTGGGCGAATTGCCGCAGCCAATGCTATTTCAGATGTGTATGCAATGGGTGGAAACCCTTTAATGGCGGTAGCTATTATGGGTTTTCCAGTAGAAAAATTGCCGCTCGAAACTGCGCAACAAATTTTAGAAGGCGGAAGAAGTATTTGCTCAGAAGCTGGCATTCCGCTCGCCGGCGGACATACTATAGATTCTGCCGATCCTATTTTTGGGCTTGCTGTTACCGGTCGTGTTTTAATAAAAAATATAAAGAAAAATACGGGGGCAAAAAACGGCGATGTATTATTTCTGACCAAACCATTGGGCACAGGCATTTTAGCAACGGCGCTAAAAAGAGGAGTGCTGCAGGAAGAACATTATACAAATTTAATAAAACAAATGACGGCGCTAAACAGCATTGGCACTTCGCTGGCGCTGCTCGATGGCGTGCATGCCATGACTGACGTTACAGGGTTTGGTTTATTGGGCCACGCAATAGAAATGGCCGAAGGAAGCGGCGTAAGTATTACACTGCATTATTCTTCTATTTTAAAAATGGATGGCGCCGATGATTACCTGAAACAACGAACCATTCCGGATGCAACTTTCCGAAACTGGAACTCGTACAGTGCGGCAACAATCTTTGAAAAAGGGGTAAACGTAATGGAAGCTTTTAACCTTTTGCCCGACCCGCAAACCAACGGCGGATTATTAATTGCCGTGGCGCCGGAAGCGGTATCTGCTGTTCAATTTTTATTAATTGAAAACGGATTGGAAATGTTTAAAAACCCTGTTGGTGTTTGTATGGAAAAGGGTGAAAAAACAATTGTGGTAAGCAACTAAAGTAAAGTTTAATTGACTTTACCTATACCCTTTTTGAAAGGTTTTTAAGAATTCTTTGGTTGCAAAAAAACTTCAGCCATCATACAACGTACGCTGCCGCCGTTTACATTTTCAATGGTTGATACATCAAACGGCAAAAGCTTTCCATGCTTTTCTAATCGCTCTTTCTGATCGTCTGTCAACGACAGAAATGCTGTCTGGCTCATAGCTATAAACGAATGACCGATCTTATTTTTTACCTGCAACATGTTGCCGGCAAAGCTTTTCATTTGCTGGTGTGTAATGTAAATATTTTCGTGGCCGGTAGTTTCCAGCAATTGCGCAACGGCAATTCGTTCGGTATCATCGCTAATTGCTTTCGGGCACAATACGGCAAAGCCATCGCCAATGCACATTAATACATTGGTGTGATATATTGGGCGATTTTCTTCATCAACTGCGTTAAACGTTATTGCTTTATAATCGTTAGCAGCCGAAAATTTTTCTACAACAGCAGGATGAGTTCGCTCCGAAATGCAGGCATACACAAACCGGTTTTGATGATCAATTATCATACTTCCAGTGCCTTCTAAATACATGCAATCGGCTTCGTATTCTGTAAAGTCGTAAACAGTTTTTATTTCAAATTCATTGGACAGTGTTTTTAATATTTCATCTCGTTTTTCCAACCGGCGGTTGTGCGCAAACATGGGAAAAATAGTAAGTACACCATCTGCGTTAGTGCTAAACCAGTTGTTTGGAAAAATGGCATCGGGCTTTTGCGGAAGCGGCGTATCCTCTATCACCACTACATCAACGCCAACGTTACGTAACCCTTCTGCCATTGCATCAAATTCCTGCACCGCTTTTTGTTGCAATTCTTCGGGCAATAACGCCGTTTTATTTTGAAAAAAATTATTTGCTGCTGTTTGTATATTATAGCCAAACGCTGCCGGACGAACCATTAAAATGGTGCTGGCACATTGCATTACAAAGCATCTATTTGGTTGGCAAGCTCACGGTCTTTTTCGGTAACTCTGTTGCCTTCACTGTGTGTGGAAAGCCATATTTCTACCGTGTTCCACTTATTTGTCCAGGTAGGGTGATGGTCCGCTTTTTCAGCAATTAAAGCCACACGGGTCATAAACGAAAAAGCTTCGCTAAAATCTTTAAAAGTAAACTTCTTATAAAGGGTGTTATCTTTTTCTTTCCACATAATTTTAATGTTTATGAGTTTACAAATTCACGAGTTCACAAGTTAGTTCGTTTAAGGTACCGGTTATTTAAAAAACCAGGTGCTCTTTGTTGCGCATGTTTTCTGGCGCCAGCTCCAGCACCAGTTGCACGCCTTTAATATTTCGTATAGAGCCAATCATGTAGTTAATGGTATCTGTTGTAAGATTGTCGCCCTTTAGCAACCATAGAAAATCAAGATGTTTAAATTGGGGCAATAAATATTCGCCTTCGTGCTGGTTATTGTATAAATAATGAGTGAGCGATGCGTACACTTCGGCGTATTCATATATAGCAAAAAAATAGTTGCGGCCCTTTCTTGTTAGCTGAATTTCTATTTCGTTGTTAATCCTAAAATCAACGCCCATACAATTATTCATGTGCCAGCAAAACTGGTAATCTTTTACCGGCGCCATAATGCCCAACAGTTTCGTTTCTTCAAAGAAACAATCTGTCATGTAATTGGTATCCAGGGTTAGTTTCATCAGCACCGTTTATATTACGAAGTTATCAAAACTCAACAGTAGCAGAACTATCTTCGCTTCCGCGGGAAAAAGAAACGGTGGTTTTATCACCTTTTTTGAATTTACTTAACGCCTGCATATAGCTTTCCACAGAAGTTACTTTACTATCGCCCAAGGCAGTTATTACATCGCCGGCTTTTAACCCTGCTTTTTCTGCCGCGCGGTTTTCAATCACAGCATCGGCGCGCACGCCAGCGCCGCTAAAAGTATAATCGGGCATTATGCCCAACGAAACACTAAAACGGGCAGAGGTGGTTGTTTGTTGCTCTTTTGTTTTTGTAAAAGGGGCTTTTTTGCCTGTTTTATCGGTATGTTCAATTAAGCTTAAAATGTGTTTTACAATACTGGCTTCACCTGTGTAATTAATTTTTTCATGGTCATCGGTTGGTTTATGATAATCGGTGTGCAGTCCGGTAAAATAAAAAAGCACGGGAACGTTTTTCCGGTAAAACGATGTATGGTCGCTAGGGCCTGAGCCGCTGGAATCAAATTTAAAAGAAAGATTGGTGGAGTAAAGGGCGCCTTTGCCTTTTGTGCCGTAAGCCTGCGCCCAAACGGGCGACGTTCCAAAGCCGCCAACGGTAATCGTTTTAACAGAATCGTTTAACCTGCCCACCATATCCATATTAATCATATAATTAATGGCGTTAAAGTTAATGGTTGGGTTTTCTACCCAATGTTTGGAGCCATACAACCCCAGCTCTTCGCCTGAAAAAGCAATAAAGAGGTAATTGTTTTGTACCCTTTTTGATGCCTTTATAAGCCTTACCAATTCCATCAAAGCGGCGGTGCCACTGGCATTATCATCGGCTCCGTTATGAATTTGATGTACACCCCTTTGCATAGAGTTTCCATCTTCGCCCCAGCCTAAATGATCGTAATGAGCGCCAAGTACAATGGTTGAAGCTGCGCCGTTATCAATATAACCAACTACATTAATGCCCTTCCTCGTCTTTGGGCCAATATCAGTTTTCAACTTTATATCCAACGAAGCGCTTTCATCGTTTAAATATTTTGCAGCAGCCTGCTTTGTAATGTACACTACAGGTATGCCCACTGGCGCCGCTCCTTCTTTTCCCCTAAATACAAGCCCATCTTCGGCTGCAGATGTATTGTAGATAAACAGCGCTGTTGCGCCTCTTGATTCAATTTGCACTGCTTTGTTCTTTATTGCTTCGCCTGCATCATAATGAGGATTGCTGATATTTTCCTGGAGCATTTCTTTAATGTCTATAAACCAGGGCATACCGGTTTCCTGCAATGCCGGTGATGGCATTCCTTCTATTGAGGCGTTGGCGCTGAAACTTAGCGGAAAAAAATCGGTGTGTAATGCCAGATTGTTATCGTTAATAGTTAAATGGGTGCCGGCATTAATTTGCGATCCTTCGCTTACTTCGAAAGGTTGAAAAAATCCTTCCGTTCCTTTTGGTGAGGCGCCATTTTGAGCAAAAAAAGTTTTAATGTATTCTGCTGCAAGTTGCTCGCCTTTTGTACCGGTGCGGCGGCCTTCCAGTGCATCGGAAGCTAAAAATGTTACGTGGGTTTTTAGGTTACTAAGTAACTGCTTATCTTCTTTTTTAAGCTTTTGGCCTTGTGCGGCTACCGCAAAAAAGAAAAACGAGAAAAATAAAGTGCGCGCCACGTGTAATGTTTAAAGGTTAACGAAAGACAAAATTATCTATTGCTTTGTAGATGGAGACGAATTATATTTTTTTTAGGCCATATTATTTTCCATAACCTTTTGTAAAACTTCCAATATCGTAACTGTGCCGTGCCGGGCACAAGTACCTTTGCGCACCTAAAGAGTGGCTTTAAACAAACTTCATATTGCATTAGTAGGAAACCCCAACAGTGGAAAGAGTTCGCTCTTTAACTGTCTTACCGGTTTAAACCAAAGCGTAGGCAATTTTCCGGGTGTTACGGTTGATAAAAAAACCGGCTCAATAAAGCTTTCTAACGGCACTGCGGCAAATATTATTGATTTACCCGGAACCTACAGCCTGTACCCAAAGCGCCCAGATGAATGGGTAAGTTACCGTGTGCTGATTGGGCAGGATAAAACGCTGAAAGCCGATGTGTTTGTAGTGGTGATAGATGCCAGTAACTTAAAACGAAACCTTCTTTTTTGCACTCAAATTATTGATTTGAAAAAGCCGGTGGTGCTGGCTTTAACCATGACGGACCTTGCAAAAAAGAAAGGAATTCAAATAAACTTGCCCGAACTGGAACGGGAACTGGGCGTGCCTGTAATTGCCGTAAACCCACGTAAAGGCAAGGGCATTGCTCAACTGAAGAAAGCTGTTGAACAAACGGCTGCTAATATGTACAAAATACCTGCCCGCGATTTTATTGATAATAAAGCCCTGTCGCCGGCCTCGGTTGAGGACGTTCAAAACATATTACCCGGCGTAAGCGATTATTCGGCCATCCACTACCTAATTAACCACGAAGAATTTGATCTGAACGATGCAATGCAACAAAGCATAGAAAGCATAGAAGAAAAACATTCTTTTAATCACACAAAAACGCAGGCTACTGAAATTTTGCAGCGATATACACGCATTAAACACGTAATGCAGGTAGCTGTTTCCGAACCCGACCCGCTGCATCAAACTATTTTAACCGATAAGCTTGATAACATTTTATTGCACCGCCAGTGGGGTTATGCTATTTTAATTGGCGTGCTATTTTTGCTTTTTCAGTCGGTTTTTTTGCTGGCGCAATATCCAATGGATTGGATAGACATAGGCTTTTCCTCTGCCGCAGGCTGGCTTTATGGGCACTTGCCTCAAGTGTGGTGGAGCGATCTTTTAATAAACGGACTGGTTGCAGGACTCGGCGGTATTTTGGTTTTTATTCCGCAGATAATGATTCTTTTTGGATTGATTACGCTGTTGGAAGACACAGGGTATATGGCCCGCATTTCGTTTTTAACCGACCGGCTTATGCGCAGCGTAGGCCTAAACGGCAAAAGTGTAATGCCGCTTATTAGCGGCTTTGCCTGCGCGGTGCCTGCTATTATGAGTGCCCGAAGCATAGAAAACAAAAAAGAACGACTGCTGACCATTTTAGTAACGCCCCTGATTAGTTGCTCGGCGCGGCTTCCTGTATATGCCATTTTAATTGGTTTGGTTATTCCAAACAATTACCTGTTGGGTATTATAAGTGTGCAAGGGCTTGTAATGATGGGTTTGTACCTGCTTGGTTTGGTAATGGCCCTGGTGGTTTCTTACATTGCCAAGTGGTTTATCCGTAGCAGCGAACGGAGCTTTTTTATATTGGAGTTGCCTACTTACCGGGCGCCGCGTTGGAATAATATTGTGCATACAATGATTAACAAAGCAAAGATTTTTGTTACTGATGCGGGTAAGGTTATAATGGTAATTAGCCTTATACTGTGGTTTTTAAGTTCTTTTGGCCCGGGCAAAAGAATGGATGCAGTTGAAAAAAGATACGAAAAAGCAAGGATTGAAAAAACAGCCCCGGCCGACGAAATAGAAAATGACTACAACACTGCTAAATTAGAAGCTTCGTATGCAGGCATATTAGGTAAAAGTATTGAGCCCGCTATTAAACCGCTGGGTTACGATTGGCGCATTGGTATTGCTTTAATTACATCGTTTGCTGCCCGCGAAGTGTTTGTTGGCACCATGGCCACGCTGTATTCTGTTGGCGATGATAACGAAGGTGTGCGCCTGCGCGATAAAATGAAAGCCGCCACCAAACCAGATGGAACCATTTTATTTACGCTGGCAACCGGCGTTTCCCTTATGGTATTTTATGTTTTTGCCATGCAGTGTATGAGTACGCTTGCTATAACCCGCAAAGAAACCAAAAGCTGGAAATGGCCCATTATTCAATTTGTGTATATGACGGCGCTGGCTTACTTTATGAGCTTTATTGCGTACCAACTATTAAAATAAGAACTTTTATTGTACCCTTTTTTAAAGGTTTTTTTACGCTTGGTTGAATATATGTTTACACCAAAGAATCAAAACCTTCGAAAAAGGGGTGAGCCTCCGGGGGCAATCTCCCACAATGACAAACACAACTATTTAAAGTAATTCCAAAGTAATGCCGAGAGTTTTTTAGTCAACACCCATGCTTCATTTTCGCTGTTCCAGCTTTGATCTTTATTGTTTTTTGTGCAAATGCAAAAAACATAGCGGGCACCCTTTCCATTTACAAAAAGCACTTCGTTTCGGCTGGCATCAACAGCGCCGCCTTTACTGGCTACAAAAACATCGGCCGGTATTTTGGAAATAGCGTACTCGTCCCAATAATTTCTGCCCAGCAACCGTAGCATTTGGGCACTCCGTTCTTTATTGATGATTTCCCCGTTCACGATTCTCTCCATCAATGTTGCCATTTCATACGGCGTGGTTTGTCCCCAGCCATATTGTGCCTGGTAAGCCTGCCGCCCCGGCGTTCGGGAGTTTACCCTTGTGCTTTTCAAACCAATGCTGTCCATTATCTCGTTAATGCGGGTTCCTTTACCAGCAAGGCTTTGCAGCCACAGGCTTGCCGTATTGTCGCTCATTGTCAACATCAACATTACCACTTTACTTAATTCTACTTTTTCAGTGTCTTTAAACGATCCCAACAAATCTACCCCAGCGTACAACAAGCTATCGCGGTATTGTAACTCCTGGTTGTACGCCAACTCGCCCCCGTTAATCTTATTCATCAGCCCAATTAAAATGGGAATTTTAATCATACTTGCCGTTGGAAAAATAGTATCGGCATTGAAGGCTACTGTTTTACCGTTTTTTAAATTTTTTACATACACGCCTACATCGCCGTTAAAGCCTTTCAGTAGATGTTCAATTTGCGATTGTAACTTTTTATCTATTTTTTGACCAAAAACAATGGAAAAAGAAAAAGTTAGAATAAAGAGAAGAACGCTACGCTGAAACATATTTAAAAAGATTTTTTACCGCCTTTATTGTTATTGTTAAAAGAACCGGTTTTGCTTAACGCCATGTAATCCAGCACAAATTGAACGTAGGCCTTTACGCCGGTTTTAAGGCCGCTTTCATCTACAAAAAAATCGGGCGTATGATGGCCGGCTGCAGTTTCCGCATCTTTGCCTTTTGGCAAACCGCCAACAAACACATATAATGAGGGAACTTTTTCTGCAAAAAACGAAAAGTCTTCGGCGCCGGTTTGTGCAGGAAAAATAACCGCGTTTCCATCCGATGCTTTCATTAATGTTGGAACCATTTTCCTGGTTAGTTCCGGATCGTTATAGGTAACTCCGGTTTTTGCATCCAGCGTTACTTCGGCTGTAGCGCCGGAGGCTTCTGCAATACCTTTGGCTGTGCGTTTTATTTTCGCCCATACATCATCCCGCATTTGTTTATCCAAGGTGCGTATGGTACCCTTTATGGTAACTTGCTCTGGTATTATATTTTCGCGTACGCCTGCTTCAAACATAGTGGTGGATATAACCACGGCATTTTGTGTAAGGTTAGATTGGCGGCTAACGATAGTTTGTAGCCCATTAATAATTTGAGCGCCAACAACCACCGGATCTATACCCAGCCATGGCTCGGCGCCATGCGTTCCTTTGCCTTTTATTTTAATGGCAAACCAATCCGATTCGGCCATAATGCCGCCCTCGCGATAACCAATTTGTCCTACCGGCGTTTGTGCATCTATGTGCATTCCAAATACCACATCAACATCAGGCGATTTTAAGGCGCCTTCTTTTACCATTAACGCGGCGCCACCTTCTTCACCGGCGGGCGGGCCTTCTTCAGCGGGTTGAAACAAAAACTTGACGGTTCCTTCCAATTCGTTTTTCATGCCGGCTAAAACTTCGGCGGCGGTCATTAGCATGGCTATGTGCGTGTCGTGTCCGCAGGCATGCATCACGCCTGTTTCGGCTCCGTTATATGTTGTTTTTACTTTTGATGCAAAAGGCACAGGTGTTCGTTCGGTAATGGGTAAGCCATCAATATCTGCACGAAGTGCAACAACAGGCCCGGGTTTGCTGCCCCGTAAAATACCTATTACGCCTGTTTTTGCAACGCCTTCTTTTACCTCAAAACCTAACGATCGTAAGTGATCGGCAATAATTTTTGCTGTTCGTACTTCGTGGTTACCAAGTTCGGGATGCTCGTGAAAATCTCTACGCCACGCAATGGTTTTTGGTTCCAGCTTTGTTATGCTGGTTTCAATTTGCGCAGAGGTTGTTTTTTGCGCACTTGCTGCAAGGGTAAAAAGGGTGGTTACTAACAGAAGGACTTTCATCTCCATAAATAATCTTTTATAGTTACTAAATATACCAAAATACAGAACACTATATTTTTAATATACCCTTTTTTGAATGTTTTAGAAGCATATCGCCTTATTTTATTCTTTCGTGCTTTGCTTAATGTTTACATTTATTGCTGTTATGATATTGCGTCATATTCCTTTTTTGAAAGCGGTTTTTTTACACAGCGTTACTGCCGTGGGCGGTCCGCAAGCGCATATTGCTATGATGATGCGAACCTTTGTGCAGCAAACGCCTTACTTAACAGCCGAAGAATTGTTGGAATACAATGCGTTTTGTAATCTGTTGCCGGGAGCTTCATCAACACAAACGTTAACGCTAATTGGATACAAACGAGGCGGCGTTTCGCTGGCGGTGCTAACATTAATTGTTTGGATTCTTCCTGCTTCGTTTTTAATGGGCGTTTTTTCGTTTGCATTGCAGTATATCGACCAACGTTTTCTCCGGTTTATTCCGGCGATGGCTGTTGGCTTTTTGGCGTATGCTTCTGTAATGGCCTTTGGTGTATCAATAAAAAATACCATTACTTGGGTTATTATGGCAGCTTGTGTTGTTGCCACTTATTTACTGTTTCATTTTCCCGGGGTGTTTCCCCTCCTAATTGTGCTGAGCGGCGCTGTTACTAATATCAGCCAAAAACGTATTCCACAAAAGGAAGTAAAACCCAGGAAAATAAAATGGGTAAATATTTGGCTTTTTGCTTTTTTGTTTGTTTTAGCCGGCGTGGTTAGCGAAACAGCACGAAAAAATGACTGGCCCAACCGAAAACCAATAAACCTATTTGAAAATATGTATCGGATGGGAAGCCTGGTATTTGGTGGCGGACACGTTTTAATGCCCTTAATGTACGAGCAGTTTTCGGTGCGTCCGGCAGCTGTAAAAATGAACAATAAGAATGTGGTTCAAATAGATAAAGAAGAGATGATGACCGGGATTGGAATTGTTCGGGTAATGCCCGGCCCGGTGTTTTCAATTGCGTCTTTTACGGGCGGCATGGCCCTTAAAGATGGAGGCAAAGGTATGCAGGTGCTTGGCTGTGTTATTGGTACGGTAGCCATTTTTTTGCCAAGCGCCCTCCTTGTTTTGTTTTTTTTTCCAATATGGAGCAATTTAAAAAAATATGCTGTTATATATCGCTCGCTTGAAGGGGTAAATGCTGCAGTAGTTGGAATTATGATTGCGGCTACTTTCTATATTATGAAAGATATTTCGCTGCTTGACGGAAAGATGAACAGCGTTGTAAACATTGCCGTAATTACCGCCACTTTTTTGCTTCTTCAATTTACACGCATCGTATCGCCTATTATAGTAGCCGCTTGTTTGTTGCTTGGCTATTTGTTTTGATGTGCTTTGTAAAACCCGCTATCGCAAATTTCTTTTTCAACACTTTTAGGCACCAGGTATTTAATTGACTTACCCGATGCAATTAAGCTGCGTATGTGTGTAGCCGAAATCTCCAGTAAAGGCGCATTCAGTACCCTAATTGTGGCGTTTTGATTATCTTCTATGTCAAAGCCGGGGCGCTTGTACACAATAATTGGGTAATTAGCCTTAATTACTTCTGCATTTTTCCATTTGGGCAGATTTTGAAAACTATCGCTTCCCATAATGACACTAAAAGAATGACCAAATTTTTCAGTCAAGTGGGCCAGTGTGTGGGCTGTGTAGGAAGGTTTTGGCAGCGCGAATTCCACATCGCTTGCACGCAGGCGGTCATCTCCTTCAATTGCTTTTTGTACAAGGTGTAATCGATCATACTCGTTTAAAAGGGTAGCAGATTTTTTAAACGGATTTTGGGGAGAAATAATAAACCACACTTTTTGAATGTCGGTGTCGTTCAAAATGTGATTGGCAATAATTAAATGGCCGATATGAATAGGATTGAAAGAACCAAAATATAGCCCTACTTTCATATAATACTTTGATTGTCAATTACTTATCTTCCAACAAAATGTGTGCGGCTTCGTTCTTTCGCAAACTTAGCGAGTAACCAGACACTCTTATGGAAATAGGTCCGCCGAGCGGCGCGATTTGCTCAACCGAAATTTCTTCCCCTGGAATGCAGCCCATTTCCATTAGTTTGAGTTCCAGCTCCGGCGTTTCAAAACATTTAATGGTAGCCTTTTGTCCTGCCTTTAAATCGCTCAACTTCATAATTCGGGTTTCTTTTTCAAAATTAAATCAATGCCAACCAAAGCATTTACGAATTTTGAAATAATATGAAGTCTGCAAATCCTATTTACTTACATTTCCTCACCCCTGTTCCTAGCCTTAGGAAAAGAAAGAAGCTGAAAAATTTTATTAAAGAAATGGTCAAATTAGAAGAAAAGGAAATTGAAGCAATCAATTTTATATTTTGTTCTGACGATTACTTATTACAGATAAATAATCAATATCTAAACCACAACACCTTGACAGATATAATTACGTTTGAATTATCTGTTGAAGGTTCCCCGTTGCTTTCCGATATATACATAAGTGTTGATAGAGTAAAGGAAAATGCAGTCCGTTTAAAAAAACCTTTTCAAGAAGAACTCCACCGTGTAATGTTTCATGGCATTTTACACCTATGCGGATATGGCGATAAAACGGCTGCTGAAAAAAAATCCATGCGAACAAAAGAAGATTTTTATTTAAAGAGGTTTCTCGTTCCACGTGAAACTTAGCACACCCTTTTTAACATGTTTCCCGTGAAACATTAAGGTAATTTCGCGCCTTATGTTTCATAAATATGATGTGATAGTTGTTGGCGCCGGCCATGCAGGTTGCGAGGCAGCAGCAGCAGCAGCTAATATGGGGTCTCAGGTGCTGCTTATTACAATGAACATGCAAACCATTGCCCAAATGAGCTGTAACCCTGCAATGGGTGGAATAGCAAAAGGGCAAATCGTTCGCGAAATAGACGCCCTTGGTGGCTATTCGGGCATTGTTTCCGATGCTTCAATGATTCAATTCCGCATGCTGAATAAGTCTAAGGGTCCCGCAATGTGGAGCCCCAGAACACAAAATGACCGGATGGTTTTTGCATTAAAATGGCGTGAAATGCTGGAAAACACTCCAAACATTAGTTTTTATCAAGACATGGTTAAGGAATTAATCATTGATAAGGGCATGGCAGTTGGTGTAGTTACCGGCTTAGGGCATCGTATTAGCGCTAAAGCAGTTGTGCTTACCAATGGAACTTTTCTAACCGGTTTTATACATATAGGCGAGAAGCGACTCGGAGGTGGAAGAGTTGCAGAAAAAGCAGCAGAAGGCTTAACAGAACAGTTGGTTTCACTAGGATTTGAAAGCGACAGACTAAAAACAGGAACTCCACCCAGGGTAGACGGGCGTTCGCTGGATTATACACTAATGGAAGAACAAAAAGGAGATGAGGAAATAACAGGGTTCTCCTTTCTTGCCAATAAAAAACAGCTTAGTCAAAGAAGTTGCTGGATTACCTACACCACACCAGAAGTACACGAGGTACTTAAAACAGGTTTCGACCGAAGCCCCATGTACACTGGACGAATCGAAGGTGTTGGTCCGCGATATTGCCCAAGTATAGAAGATAAAATAAACCGTTTCGCAGAGCGGGAACGCCATCAATTATTTGTGGAGCCAGAAGGCTGGAATACGGTTGAGGTATATGTAAATGGGTTCTCCACTTCTTTACCTGAAGAAGTACAACACGAAGCACTGAGCAAGGTTCCCGGGTTTAAAAACGTGAAATTTTTTAGGCCTGGCTACGCGATAGAGTACGACTTTTTTCCACCAACTCAGCTAACCTACAGTTTAGAGACGAAAGGCATAGAAAACCTGTATTTCGCCGGGCAAATAAACGGCACAACCGGGTACGAAGAAGCAGCCTGCCAGGGATTAATGGCTGGCTTAAACGCCCACTTGAAAATAACATGCACAAAACCCCTGGTGTTAAAGAGGAGCGAAGCCTATATTGGCGTTTTGATAGATGATTTAATTAGTAAAGGAACCAAGGAGCCTTACAGGATGTTTACTTCAAGAGCAGAGTTTAGAACACTGTTACGGCAGGATAATGCCGATCTCCGGCTGACAGAAATGAGCTATAGAATTGGTTTAGCATCTGAAGAGCGCATGAAGTTGGTTTTAAAGAAAAAAGAAGAGATAAATAGCATTAAAAAGGCTATGGCAGAAACAAGCATAGAAAGCGATGAAATAAATCCATTTTTTGCTAAGATGAACGGTGCTGCAATTAATGAAAAACAAAAGCTTGAAAAGATAATTCTACGTCCAAACGTATCGTTAAAAGATTTATCGGAAGCAGTACCAAAAATAAAAAAAGTAATAGACCCTTTTAGTAAAGAAGCAATTGAGCAGGCCGAAATACAGGTAAAATACCAGGTGTACATAACAAAAGAAAAAGAACTAGTGGAAAGAATGAGCCAAATGGAAGGGCTTTCCATACCAACGCAATTCGACTATTCTAAAATTGCGGCCTTGGGCGTGGAAGCACGGGAAAAACTAAATAAAATAAAGCCGCAAACGCTTGGTCAAGCAAGCAGAATTTCGGGCGTTAACCCAAGCGATGTTCAAATCTTAATGATTTACATGGGCCGTTAACTAAGACGAAGGTTTTAGCAGCCAACCTTTTGTTTTGTCCGGAGTTTCTACAAACCGGTACTCGTTCCAAATTCCAAGTACCCGAAAAGAAGTTTCTGGTGGGAGTCTTTTAACTATTGGAGCGCCAGAAATAGGATCTTCTAAAAGCGCAGAAGAGTCTTTTGATTTGATCGTAATCAATTGCTTATCAATTAGTTGCAAGGCAGTTTGGTCTATTTTATATGATTTCCCGTTGGGTGCTTTCGCTATAGCAAACAAGGAACTTACATCTGCAATAAACACAGGTGTGCTTTTCTTTAAGTCTTCGCTCTTATCAAAGGTTAAGTCTTTTGTTGTTCGGTAGTACCGGTTGATTGTAGCTGATTTCGCCATTAATTCGGGCGCCTCTTGAACAATTTGGTTTACGAAAGGTAGAGGGTTTACTGCACCGCCCAATCCGTAAATACCAAAATGTAAATGGGGAGGCGTTGTTTTTGCGTTGCCGGTGTTCCCCACCAGCCCCAATGTATCACCCCTTTTTACAGTCTTTCCCACTTGCACCAATTGCTCGTCTAAGTGAGCGTAATACAAACTTACGTTTGGATTAAATGCACGAAGCCACACGACCTTTCCACCAATGTCCGTTTCTTCAACCCTGCTTACCGTTCCACTTTCAGAAGCAACGGCAGGCGTACGTTTCGGTGCGAAAATATCTATTCCTTCGTGCCTGCGGGCACCGGCATTACGGGTATCGCCCCAAACGCTTCCAATTTTTGCTGCCCCTCCTGCAACTGGAAAACCTAACGACGGTCCCACAGAAATAGAAAAGGTATATTCCCCGCTTTCTAATAAGCCAGGCTGCAGCCGAACTAAATAAGTTTCTTCTTTTTCAACAACGTGCGTGAATCTGTTTTTAGTAGAATCGAAAGAAAAAAGCAGCTCTTGTTTGCCACCCTCTTTTCTACTCCATAATTCGCCATAAATTGTCATTCCCCGTCGCGAGTTTTTATTCAGTTGAAAAATTAGCTTTTCGCCGCGGCGACCAGAAAATTGTACACCTACAGCCCGTGGCTTTTCTGCTGCAAAATAACCCACCTGTTTAAACGGCAGCGTAATGGAAATAGGATGGGTTAAGGCGTAATCAGCCTCTGCAAACCATAGAGATCCCATTGTGGTTTCTTTTAGTCCGGAGCTTGAAAGTTTGTTGCCGTATTGTTCGTGAGGGCTTTGCCTTCCAAAAAGAGCCGGACCCGAGGAAGTACACGAGACAATGGTAGCAGCAAAGAAAAACATAAAAAAAAGCCTGTACATGAGTAATGATCTTAAGCTTTCTGTTGCGCAAACAAGAGGCCATAAACGCTAACCACTAATACTAAGCTTCGCCCTTCTGCAAATAGTTATAATGGTGAACTACGGCTCTTATTTCCGAAAAGCTAAATTGATCGCCAAGTCGTTCTTTAATCTCATTTAAACCCACGGTGCCGGCTTCTTTAATTGCGTGCAAAATAGGCTCCACTTTTTCTGGCTCAATTATCTCCGTTACCACCATATCGCCTGTGCTTATAAATTGGCAAAGATGGCCGGAGATTGTACCTTCAGAAAGATTTCTTTCTTTAGCCACTTCCAATACCGATTTTCCTTCTTTATATAACTGAAAGCTTTGTAGTGCACTCGGGATTTTTTTTTCACCGGAAGGTTCCTTTCGTTCGCGTTTTTTGGTTTTGGAAGTTATGTTAGAATCCAGGTTATGTTGCCGGCAATAAGAAATAATGAGGGGTAGAAAACGGCTCCCGTATTTATCGGCTTTTTTCTTTCCAAAACCGCATATTTGCTGTAGTTCGTTAATGTTTTGAGGAAGAAACTCACTTAACTCATCTAAAGTTTTGCCCGATGCAACAAGGTAAATAGGTTGTCCTGTTTCCTCGCAAATGGCATCTCTCAGTTGCCTTAAACTTTTATGCAGCAACGGATGCATGTTTGTAGCTTCATATGCGTTACTTGCTGTTGCATAAGCATTTACAGCAATAGTAGGTGCAATAAACTTCTTTTTTGCGCAATAGTAAGCCTCTACCGAAAACCCGTTTAACGCACTTTGTATAAGTTGGCTTTTTTGAGAAATTTGCAAATAATTTTCCCGATAGTTGTCGTTGTACTCTTTAGCAAAAAGACGGCTTTCTGTTACCGCCCCAAGCCGATGCATTTGTTGCAACAAACCTTCCAACTGGTTGGTAAAATAAGCAGCTGCAGAGCGTACACGAGTTTGTAAAGCTGAGGTTTTTTCGGGGTAGGTTTCGTTGGAAAATAGCTGTGAACGCTGAATAGCAAATTTATTAGAAACGTCCTGCAGCTCTTCCAGTGCATTCAAAATATCATCTACAGCAGAGGGGAGTTCGGGTTGAAAAGAACGGGCATTTTCTAAAACAAATTTATGAAGGTTCGCAAGCTCTTTAAAGAGCACCGAAACATCAAACAACTGATACAGCAAGCTTTTTTGATAGTTATGACGGGCGTTGTGTAACAAGGTTTCTACTTCGTGCGGCGGGTGTTCCTGCGCAGAAAACTGCACAATGCGCCGATCGTTTGCCAGCCGCTCAGTGGGTATTTTGCTTAACAATACAACGCCGTCGAGGGAAGTGCAGCGGCTTAGCGCTACGTACACCTGTCCAGGCGAGAAAGCTTCGCCCGCGTCAATAACGGCCTTTTCAAAAGTTAGCCCCTGGCTTTTATGAATAGTAACGGCCCAGGCCAGGCGCAACGGATATTGTTCAAACGAGCCAATCACATCCTCCTCAATCGTTTGCGAAGCATTGTTGAGTCCATACCGAATATTTTCCCACTTTTCCAGTTTTACTTCTATTTCCTCTTCTTCACCCACGGTTTGCACCCATATTTTATCGCCTTCAATTTTTATAACTGAGCCTAATTTGCCGTTATAGTAGCGGCGCACCTTTTCTGTATCGTTTTTGATAAACATTACCTGCGCACCTACCTTAAGCTGAAGCTGCACTTCGGCGGGATAAGCTTTCTCGGGGAATTCGCCTTCAATAACTGCGTCAAAAAAATGCTGAGGCGTTTTTAACTTCGCCATGCGGTTGCCATTAATTTCATCGGCTTTGGCATTGTGTGTAGTTAAAATGATCCTGTCGTTTATATCGAGGGCGGAAAACCCAGGCTTGTATAAACTTTGAAGCAACGCGGCGCCTTCCTCATCTAACTGATTATTGCGCACCTGGTTCAGCAATTGAACAAAACGTTCATCCTGTTGCCGGTAAATTTTAGTAAACCCAATATGAATGGGCGGCGACTGCTGTAAAACTTTGCTATCAAAAAAATACCCGCTGTTGTAAAATTGAGAAAGAAGCCGCCATTCGTCGTTTCTAATAACAGGCGGAATTTGGTACATATCCCCAATCATTAACACCTGAACACCACCAAAAGGCTCAAGCGGCCGAAACCGAAAGTGTCTTAAAATAAGGTCAAGGGCATCTAAAGTGTCGGCTCTAACCATGCTTATTTCGTCAATAATAAGCAACTCTAACTGGCGCAGCACCTGCCGGCGTTCGTTTGTAAGCCGCATTCGCCCCAGCAAAGTATGCGCATTTACCACATCGGCGCTTTGCGGCAATGCAGCAGCCGGGATAAAAGGCGAAAACGGCAGTTGAAAAAACGAGTGAATGGTAGTTCCACCGGCATTGATGGCAGCTACACCGGTTGGCGCAACTACTGCCAATGACTTCTGACTAATATCCTTGATATACTTTAGGAAAGTGGTTTTCCCAGTGCCTGCTTTCCCCGTTAGAAAAATGTTGCTGTTGGTTCCGCAAACCAGGTCGGTTGCAAGCTGAAACATCGTGTTTGTGATATCAGGCTGATGCATAATCTCCTTTAAAAGTACGCTAAATTCTGCGGAGAGGAGCTCATTTCGCCTTGTATTAAGACGATTTCTGAGAACCCTTTTTCAAAGGTTTGGTGCCGACGCGAAATTCAGTAATAAAGTAGATTTTGGGGCAACCGCAGGACTCGATCATGCCTTTAGAATAGAAGGCAAAAATATTGTGGTGGTGCTTAATCCTTCTTTTTTTACTTATGCAGGTACGCAGCAATTTAGTAAAACGTACTCTAAAAAAAAGGATAATGGCTTGCCGCTCCCCGGTAATAATCAAACAGTGACTGAAACCTCAAACAAGTTTAACGTGCTGGCTTACGAATTTTCAATGCCTCTAATATTTGCAAAAGAAAAGTGGATGTTTTTACTTTCGCCATCTTACATCTTACCCCAAAATCTGGCATTTGTTGCTGGCCGGCCCGACCTTTCGGAAAAAGGGGAGAGCACCTTATATGCAACAGCAGGCATCAAGTATTCTTTTTAACAAAGTAAGATAAAAAAGGGTTAAAACAGGCGCCAATCACCTCAATTGTTCCACATTACGTAAGCAAAGGTGCCTCCTATTTCTTAAATTTGTCCTTCAAACGTTTATCATGATTAAAACAGGCAATCCAGTCATCAGCATATATACAGAAATGACTCCAAATCCCGAGACCATGAAATTTGTGGCCAACAAACTTTTATACCCTGGTAAAAGCATTGATTTGCCCGATATTGAAAGTGCCAAACCATCACCTTTGGCTGTCGAGCTTTTTGGCTTTCCGTTTATCAAATCGGTATTTATAGCCTCCAATTTTGTTACCGTATCCAAAACTGCCGATACAGAATGGGATGATGTTATTCCTTCTATTCGCCAGTTTTTAAAAGAATACCTGGAAGAAGGAAAAGCCGTAGTAAACGAAGCTGAAGTAGCTACTATGAAGCAGGAAAGCTCCAATACAGTGAGCGTCGATGATGATGACGTAGTAAAAAGGGTAAAAGAGTTGCTGGAAAATTATGTAAAACCTGCAGTAGAAATGGATGGCGGCGCTATTCAGTTTAAAAGTTACACTGATGGAGTGGTTAACCTGATGTTACAGGGAAGCTGCAGTGGATGCCCATCTTCGATGATTACGTTAAAAGCAGGCATTGAAGGAATGATGAAACGAATGATACCCGAAGTAAAAGAAGTAGTTGCCGAAGCAGAGTAATTTTGTACGGTTATTTATAAAAAAGCGGTTTTTAAAACCGCTTTTTCTTTTTTTAAAACCAAGGCCTTTTTCAAACTTTCCGCAGCACAATGAAAGCATTCCTGCTCCTTCTTTCCGGTTTCCTTTTTCTTTCCTGCGGTGTAACCAACCGCTTTGCAGCAACCGATAAAAACCCAAAAGATACCAGCTTTGTATACTTGTTGCCTTATCCTTTAGGTGTTACCCACTTGTTGGTACAAGGATACAATTCCATGTTTTCGCATAAAGGGCGACTAGGGCTTGATTTTAAAATGAAAAAAGGTTCGCCCATTTCAGCAGTGCGTGGCGGCGTGGTGGTGCGCGCCGTAGAAAGCTTTAAAAAAGGGGGCCTCAAAAAAAAGTATCTGCGCACAGCAAACCAGGTCGTTATTCAACACCCCGATGGTACCGAGGCGGCGTACGGACACTTGCAGCACAACGGAATACTGGTTTCCGTAGGCGATACCATTAAAGCCGGCCAGGTAATTGCAAAAAGTGGTAGCACTGGGTATTCGGCGCTGCCACATCTTCACTTTAGTTTATGGGACCGAACCCCAAAAACACGCAGGCAACTACCAGCCCGCTTTTACACCAAAAAAGGTGCAAAATACCTTAAACCCGGTCGTTGGTACAAAGCCGTGTTAAACCAAAATAGCAGCAACCCTTTTTAAGAGCTTTCCGGTTTAATTACTTTTTTAAGCAGTCGTATCTTGTAGCATGTTTCAAGCCTTGGTAGACGGATTTGTCACCGGAATAAAAGCAACCACACTGCCCGAGTACATAGCTGTAGTTGCCGGCATCGTATCGGTCTGGTTTTCTAAAAAAGAAAACATTTTGGTATTTCCTACAGGTTTAATCAACACTATTATTTACGTGTACCTAAGTTTTAAATACCATTTAATTGGAGAAGCCGGGGTTAATTTTTACTATACAATAATGAGCATTTGGGGATGGATGCTTTGGTTGAAAAAGGATAACGCACAAAAAAGAGTGGTGCAAATTGCATTTTCAAAAAACAGAGAGCTGCTGCAGCAGATGCAGATCTTTTTAGCAATATATGCAGTTATCTATTTTCTTTTAGTTTATTTGAAAGAAGCATTTTACGAAGGTGCTATTCCGTGGGCTGATGGGTTTGCATCGGCCACCGCTTTTACCGGCATGTGGTTAATGGCAAAAAAGAAAGTAGAAAGCTGGTGGTGGTGGATTGCAACAAACACCGCATCCATTCCGCTTTACTTTGTAAAAGGGCTGGTGTTTACTTCGGTATATTATTTTGTGCTATTGATTTTAGCCTTTTTAGGCCTTAATGAGTGGAAGAAAAAAGCAGCGGCAAACAAGCAAAAACCTGTTTTACAAAACGCATGAAAAAGATTGTGATTATAGGCCCCGAGTGCACGGGCAAAAGCACGCTGAGTCAGCAACTGGCAGCCACTTATAAAACAGTGTGGTGCCCCGAATTTGCGCGTCAATATTTACTTAACAATGGTACTAATTATACATACGACGACCTGCTGACAATAGCAAAGGGACAAATAGAACAGGAAGACAAACTTGCGCACGACAACCAAAATTTTTACTTTATAGATACAGATATGTATGTAATGAAGGTTTGGTGCGAAGTGGTTTATAATAACTGTCATACCTGGATTTTAAAGCAAATTGCCAACCGCCGGTACGATATGTACCTTTTGTGCGATGTAGATTTGCCCTGGGTACAGGATGGCATGCGCGAATACCCCGACATGCAGGCAAGACAGAAGCTCTTTACCGTTTATAAAGAATTAGTAATAAACAGCGGAACCAAATGGGCCCTTATTTCGGGCACAGAGCAAAAGCGCTTGCAAACCGCCACTTCTATTTTAAATACTACCTTCTTAGGCCCGCATGCGTCAGCAGACTAAAATTGATTTTGGAGGCCTTTTTTCACTCTTTTTTGCTGATGATAGCTTGTATGTCCGCGTTCTTCTCCACTGCCCGCATTTGCCTCAATATCCATCCGCTTTTAAAAGCTACAAATGGCGATAGCGGTTTTACCGTATAACGAACCGGGTTTGGCAAACAGGCTGTAATTAGAGAGGCTTCTTTACGCGTAAGATCGGCTGCATCTTTCCCAAAATAAGCCTGCGCTGCAGCCTCTGTTCCATAAATGCCTTTGCCCATTTCTATTACATTCAGGTACATAACCAATATCCGTTCTTTGCCCCAAATCCATTCTATCATTTTTGTAAAATAAACTTCCAACCCTTTACGGAGCCAGCTTCTGCCTTGCCACAAAAAAACGTTTTTAGCCACTTGCTGGCTAATAGTGCTTGCGCCTCTTACTTTCTTTGGTTTTTTATCGTTGTGCTTAATGGCTTTATCTATGCTTTGCCAATCAAATCCGCCATGCAGCGCAAACTTTTGATCTTCGGAGGCAATTACTGCCAATTTCATGTTATACGAAAGTTTGTCGCCGGCTACATAATCGCGCTGCAAACCTTCGCCGCCAAACAAGCTGCCCAGCTGCGTAATTGTAACCGGCGGATTTATCCATTTCAAAATAACAATATAAAAAAAATGAAATATAAATAGGGCCAAAAGTGTTCTTTTCATCCATCGCCAAAACAGGTTGCCTGTAGTTTTCTTTTTCATGGGGCCAATTTATCGCCATAAAACAAAATGCCCGATAATAACGCCAGACCAAAGGCAATAAGTATAACGCCATTAAGCCTGTTAATAAATAAAATATTTTTAAGCGTAAGGCGCTCTCTAATTTTATTGGCAAGCAATACTTTCAGGATGTCTGTTATTAGCACCAATAATAATGCAATAGAAAAAATAAAAAATCGCTGACGTAATGGGTGTGCGGCAAAGGTGGTAGAAGTAGCAAGCCAAAAGCCAATAATGAGCGGGTTTAAAAGATTCATAAAAAGGCCGGTTAAAAACAGCTTTATATAATCGCGTTTTCTAAATACCATCAGTTGTTTTCCCTGCTCGTTTATAGCTACTTTTTTAAAGAAGAGAAAAAACAATCCAACAGAAATTAAAAAAACGCTACCCACAATGGCCACCATCTCTTTGCGCTCCAACAACGAACTAACCACCTCGGCAAAAAAGTTAGAGCCCACAGCTAAACAAACATCACTTAACGAAACGCCAAACACAAATGCTAACCCACCTTTTACGCCGTTATTAATGCTTTGTTTAATAATGGTGAACAAAATGGGACCCACTGCAATGGTAAGCAGTAAACCAAGCGTTATTCCTTTTATAAAAACCTCGTTCATAAACAAGTACGAAGATAGAAGCGCAAAGATGTAATTACAATAAACACAAGTTGTTAGCTACCAAAAATTCGTTCCAATCCTGCAACATTTTACCTTTTAACACGCGCGGAAATTTATGTTGGCTGCCTACCTTTCCTTTGCTTTTCATAAAGCGCATAAACACGTCCTCTGGCAACTTTTGTAAAAACACATCCTTTAATGCACTGGTTCGCTCCACTGCATAATCATCGTTTAGGGCGCAAATGCATTGATCTATTTTATCGCGCAAAACGTTTTCGTCAACTGCATCGTTACAGGCAACATACCATTTATGTGCAAAGTAATTGCCATGCGGAAAACCCACTACAGTATATTCGGGAATAGATATGTTCAGCTCGCCGCTTGCAGTTTCTATGGCTTTATTCATATTATCAACACTCAAATGCTCGCCCACCAAACTTAAAAAATGTTTAGTTCTGCCTGTTATTACCACTTCGCTTCGTTCGATGTCTACAAACCGAACCGTATCGCCAATTAAATACCGCCAGGCGCCAGCGTTAGTGCTCATTAAAAGTGCATAGTCTTTTCCTTTTTCTACTTCGTGAATCATGAGCGCTTCGGGGATATCAACCATTTTTCCTTCTGCGTCAAAGTTTTTATCGTTGAAGGGGACAAACTCCATAAAGATGTTGTTGTTTAAAATAAGCTTCATACCAACCGCGCCCTCGCGGTCTTTAAAGCCTAAGAAACCTTCGCTCGAAAGATAGTTTTCGATATACACAATAGGCTTGCCCAACAATTTTTCAAACCCCTTTTTATAAGGTTCAAACGCTACGCCGCCGTGAACAAAAAAGCCAAGGTTTGGCCAAATGTCGTGTATGGTTTCTACCTTGTAATGTTCTACAATCATTTCCATACACATTTGGCACCAGGCGGGCACGCCAACAATATAACCAATATCCCAGTCGGGGGCTTTTTCTACTATCTCATTTAGTTTCTCGTTCCAATCTTTAATTTTTGCAATGCGCCCACCGGGCTGATAAAAAGTTTGAAACCAAAACGGACGGTTCTTTGCCAGTATGCCGCTGAGGTCACCGGAGTACCAGCCAGCCTCGCCTTTTTGCAAATCAGTAGCGCCACCCAACATTAAAAAGCCCTTTGTTACGGCATTGCGCGGCAGCCGACTATAACTTAATAAGGAAATTAACTGGCGTAGATAATTAATGCGATTGCTGCGCAACATATCTTTTGTTACAGGAATGTACTTTGATGCAGCATCGGAAGTGCCTGAGCTAAGTGCGTAATATTTTATCTTTCCCGGCCAAGCTACATCGGTTACCCCTTCCAGCGTTTTTTTCCACCAACGCTCGTAAATTTTATTGTAGTCGTGCACCGGCACCTGCTGCTGAAACGCTTTACCTACATGCCTGCTAAATAAAATTTCATCGAAGCGATAATGTTGTCCAAACTCGGTAAACCGGGCTTTTTTCAATAGCTTTTTTAATACCCTTATTTGCTGGCTGCGTTTGTCGTTGTCGGGTAAACGCAACGCTGCGCTGAGGCTTCGGGGTAATTTAAAGTCCAAGATTGTCGCCATTCGATATTGCTCTGTTTAAAGTATTAAAGTTAACGTCTGCGCCGCAAGCAGGCCGCCAATATTATACTATTTTCAATTGCTTAAATACGCTGGGGTTTTTTAAGCCTTTTGTTTTATCCAAAAACCAATTACATTTCTTTTTGAAATAAAACGGTTAATTGTTTTTTGCATTTTGAAATTATTTTCCTACCCTTTTTCAAAGGTTTTAACGGTAATTGGGACTGTATATTTTACCCTTTGTAACATTACAATTTGGGTGTGCCCTACGTTAAAATACTAAACAGCTAAATACTGGCTCATAATCTATTTTGTTGCCTGCGTATTGCCTGAAAAAACCTCACCGCTGCTGCCGCTGAAGCTGCTTGCTACAATACTTCCACTGCCCGCGGCATGAAACAGAACAGAAACAGATTTATCGAACATTTCTACTAAATGAAACACAGTTTTATAAGATAGTGTTCCGGTGCATAAAACAATCTGCTGCGCGTTTTTTGCTTCGTTGCAAATTTCACCGGCGCACATCAAAGGGTCTTTTTGTGCCTCTGTTTTATTTATATAAAAAAAACGAAGGCTTGTTGTGCCTCCCGGTTTTTGCAAAAGAAGGTGCGCTTCTTCTACTTCACACTTACTACCTACAATTAATGTTACCGGTAAAGCCCTCTTTTTCTGCCGGCGCAGCAGCGCTCTTTTACTCAATAACGCGCCTGCCGATACAATAGCCCGCAACCAAATAGCAACGTGGATAAACAAGGTAAAAACACCTGATTTTGCGCCACCAAAATGCTTTTTTACAAACAAACTCATAGCGCTGTAAAACAGCCGCACATAATTTAAGCTGCCTCGTTTGGTGCTTTCGCCTTTGAAATGAATAATAGTAGTTTGCGCTACATAATAGTTTTTAAACCCGGCCTTTTGAATGCGATAACTTAAATCCACATCTTCGCCATACATAAAAAACTCTTCATCAAAGGCGCCTACCCTTTTTAGAACCTTTTCTGGTATCATCATAAAGGCACCGGCCAGTACATCTACTTCGTGGTTTTGCGCAGGATTTAAATGACCTAAATGATAGCGGGCAAATAATTTGGATTGGGGAAATAGATGGGCTAAACCAGTAAGTTTGAAAAGGGAAGTAAGCGGACCAGGAAAAGATCGTTTAGATTCTTTTAAAAATTCGCCGCTACCATCAATCATACGCACACCAATGGCACATCCGTTTGGTGTTTTTTCGAAAAAAGAAAGGCAGGTGCTTAGGGTATCTTCCGCAATAATGGTATCAGGATTTAAAAACAAAATATAGCTGCCTTTTGCAACCGCAAAACCCTGATTGCAGGCTTTGGAAAACCCATTATTAGATATATTTTTTAAAAACAAAACAGTTGGAAAACGGTCTTGTAAGTAAGCAATGCTTCCATCGGTGCTGTTGTTATCTACCACAATAACTTCAATGCTTTTTAGTGTGCTTTTATAAACAGAATAAAGGCATTGCTCCAAAAAATATTTTACATTATAATTTACTATGATGATGGACAGCGTCAAAAAATAAATTTTACAAAACGGACAAACCTACACGAATATTGAACAAAGAACAAAAACACAGAATGATTGATTTAAGTGTCAAAGGTCAACTGCCAACTATCAGCTACTTTTGCCCATGCTTAAAAGTGTATTGTTACAAGCGGTGCAGGCAGGCGGCGCCGAGATGCAGCGGTTTATGAATATTGAGTATAAAACATCTAACAAAGAAGGAATTAACAACCTGGTTACCGAAGCCGATCATGCATCGGAAGCGGCGATTATGCAGATTATTAAAACCCATTTTCCGGGGCATTTTATTTTAAGCGAAGAAATGGGTGAAATTGTTCAGGATTCAACTTATAAATGGATTATTGACCCTATTGACGGCACTGTAAATTTTGCACACGGAATTCCTATTTGCTGCGTTTCTATTGGTGTTGAACATGAAGGAAAAATGATTTTAGGTGCGGTGTACAACCCTTTTATGAACGAATTATATGTTGCCGAACGGGGCGGGGGCGCTACGCTGAACGACAAAAAGATCCAGGTTTCTAAAAAAGAAAAATTAATTAACGCCTGCATGGTTACTGGTTTTCCATACACTTATTTAGATGCACCAAATGGCCCCCTGCAAGTGTTTGAACGTTTTATACGCAAAGGCATTCCGGTGCGGCGTTTAGGTTCTGCCGCAATTGATTTGTGTTGGGTAGCCGCCGGCCGTTTTGATGGTTTTTACGAACATAAATTACAGGCGTGGGACAGTGCCGCAGGCTTTATTATTGTAGAAGAAGCCGGCGGAAAAGTAACCGATTTGAGGGGCGATGTTTACTCTCCGTATCAGCCGGGGATTATTGCCAGTAATGGTTTTTTGCATGATGAACTGGTGCAGGCGGTTAATGGGGAAATGTAGATTGGCAGATTGCAGATTAACTTTAACCATGGACAATACGGTAATTAAAAAGAGAACAAAATATTTTGCGATCAATGTTGCTTTGTTTTGCAGAACGATTCCTTACGACTTTATCATAAAACATTATATAGCGCAGCTAATCCGTTGTTCTTCTTTTGTTGGCGCTAATTACCGCGCAGCCTGCCGTGCAAAGTCCAAAGCCGATTTCGTTAATAAATAAGGTTTGTTGAAGAAGAGGCTGATGAATCAATGTACATTTTAGAACTGATTTTTGAACTGCATAAAGACAAGACAACAGAAATCAAAAACATTACATACAGAAGCAAACCAATTATTGGCAATCACGGTAAGTTCAATTAATACAACTTTGAAGAATATGGAACAATCCCAAATCGCCAATAGCCAATAGCCAAATTAAAATTTAAACAAATGAGTGAAGAACGAACAGAAATAGCCTCTCTTGGAGAGTTTGGTTTAATAGATCATCTAACCAAAAACAACGAAATAAAAAACGCATCTACCATTGTAGGCATTGGCGACGATGCCGCTGTAATTGATCATTACGGAAAGCAAACCGTTATTACCAACGACCTGTTAATAGAAGGTGTTCATTTTGATTTAGCCTACACGCCGCTGAAACATTTAGGCTACAAAACAGTAGTGGTAAACCTTAGCGATGTGTACGCCATGAATGCAATACCAACGCAAATAGTTATTGGCTTAGCCTTTAGCAATCGCTTTAGCTTAGAAGCATTAGATGAATTTTACGAAGGTATTTATGCCGCCTGCGAAGCATACGATGTAGATTTAATTGGCGGCGATACCACAACATCTCAAAAAGGCTTTATAATTAGTTGCACAGCTATTGGCGAGGTAACACCCAACAAATTTGTACGCCGCAGTGGCGCACAAAAAGGCGATCTGCTTTGCGTTAGCGGCGATTTAGGTGGCGCATTTATCGGACTTACTTTATTAGAAAGAGAAAAGAGAATATTTATGGAAAGCCCCGGTGTACAGCCCGACCTGGAGGGAGAAAAATATGTAGTTGGCCGAATTTTAAAACCCGAGGCACGGAAAGATATTATTCAGTTTTTAAGCGACAGCGACATTGTACCAACTTCCATGATTGACATCAGCGATGGATTAAGTTCGGAGATTTTGCACCTGTGTAAACAAAGCGTCGTTGGCTGTGTTTTGTACGAAGAAAAAATACCTATTGCGGATGATACCCGAAATGCTGCTTTTAAATTTAAACTCGACCCAACGGCTTGTGCCCTCAGTGGCGGCGAAGATTACGAATTACTATTTACCATGAAGCAGGACGATTACGATAAGATAACTTTAAACGAACAACTAAGCGTGGTTGGTTACATAACCGATGCCGATGTCGGCGCTAACATTATTACCAAAGGCGGCAGCAAACATGCTATTACGGCGCAGGGTTGGAATGCGTTTGGCTAAGCTGGTTCATGTATAAAATATATAAATTATGTTACCAGCTTTACTGCTACTATAAAGCCCATGTTGCGTCGCACTCTTGTACTTTTTGGAACTCTATTCAGCATTGCGCCCGTGTCTGTATTAAATATTCTTTTCAAACTAATGAAAAAGGGTCACCTGAATATTTTCCTTCTTTTTCTATTGAGCAGTTGTGCTGTCGGTAAGCAGCAGGCAGCCAAAAAATATTCCAAAACGCAACTACAAAATGAATACACCCTTTTTCAAAACATTATAGAAGAAACGCATCCGGGAGTGTACTGGTATATGCCAAAAGATAGCATGGATGCTTATTTTGAAAAGGGAAAAAGTATGCTTAAAGACAGCATGACTGAGCCACAATATAGAACGGTGCTTAGTTACGTAATTTCAAAACTTGGCTGCGGACATACAACAGTGCGGCCATCAAAAAGCTATTTGCGTTCTTCCGATACGTTACGCAACCGACAGTTTCCAATTCTTTTTAAATTATGGAAAGACACCGCGCTGGTAACATTTTATGCCGGTCAAAGAGATTCGGGGCTTTCAAAAGGCGCTGTTGTCACTGCTATTGATGGTATGCCCATGCAGCATATTGTTGATTCTCTTTTTCAATTTATTTCTACCGATGGTTACAACCTTACGCACAAATACCAAACGCTTAGCAACGGCGGTGTATTTGGAGCTTTATACTTAAACGTGTTTGGCTACAAACCCACTTTTACTATCTCTTATATTAATGCAGCCGGAGCAAAAAAGAGTACAACAATTCCTATTTATATTCGCGATACTTCGGCAAACAAACTTGCTCAAAACCGGCCTGAACCTAAAAAAATACCACGCCGCCAACGCAAACGGCAGCAAATTATTTCGGCCCGAAGCCTTCGGTTCGATACAGCGCAAAGCACAGCTTTCATGGAGTTAAACACTTTTCAAAAAAGCGGAAAACTCCGGCGTTTTTTCAGGCATTCTTTCAAAGGCATTAATACTTTAGGCGTAACAAACCTTGTAGTTGATTTGCGCGCAAACGGCGGCGGCAATGTTACCAACTCTATTCTGCTTACCAAATACATTGCTAAAAACCCCTTTAAAATAGCCGACTCGCTGTACACGCGCCATAAAAAACCACCGTACGCAAAGTATCAGCAGAATCATTTTGCAAACACCCTTTTTGCCTTGTTTATGACACGCAGGCAGCGCAATGGAGCTTATCATTTTGGTTATTATGAACGTAAAAAGTTTAAGCCTAAAAAAAGATACCATTTTGACGGCAACGTATATGTTCTTTCGGGTGGTAATACTTTTTCTGCTTCTACCCTTTTTATCAGTTCGGTTAACAGCCAAAATAATGTAACGGTTGTTGGTGAAGAAACCGGCGGCGGCGCTTATGGCAATAATGCCTGGCTAATACCCGATGTAACCTTACCTATAACAAAGGTGCGTTTTCGGCTACCGCTGTACCGTTTGGTAATAGATAAAAGTGCCCAAAAAGGGTATGGTGTGCCGCCACATATTGTTGCACTGCCAACAACCAACGCCATTATAAATAACCACGATTTTAAAAAGGATAAAGCACTTGAATTAATTAAAGCCAGAAAGCAATAAAACGCACCCAACGATTGCTACATGTACAGGTCAAAATTGTCTGCTTCTTTCCAAAATGGAATTCGATCCCGTACCCCGGTTAACACTTGTTTGTTTAATTCAACTGTGTTACAATCCTCCACATCTTGCTTTTGGTACAAAACACTTCCAAAAGGGTCAATAACCATGCTGTCGCCACTATGGTAAATGTTGTTTCCATCGTTGCCTACACGGTTTACGCCCACAACATAACATTGGTTTTCGATGGCACGAGCGGTTAATAAAGTTTGCCAGGCAATGCTGCGTTTTTGAGGCCAATTGGCTACGCAGATAAGTGCATCGTATTCAAAACCATCGCTGTTGTATTGCTGCCGCAACCAAACCGGAAAACGCAAATCGTAACAAACAACCAAATTGATTTTCCAGCCGTTTACCGAAACAATGCACCGCTTTTTGCCCGCTGTATATTGTTGATCTTCTCCGGCAAAAGCAAACAAGTGGCGCTTATCGTAAAACCCAAATTCACCGTTGGGCAACATCCAAATGGCGCGATTAAAATAGTTTCCCTCTTCTTCTATTATAATACTTCCGGTTATAATAATTTTTCTTTCGGCCGATACTCTTTTCATCCAGTTTATTGTTGGCCCTTCCATGCTTTCTGCTAAAGCTTCCGGGTTCATACTAAACCCGGTACTAAACATTTCAGGCAATACAACTACCTGTGTTTTTTCTTTGATGTTATTTATTTTTTTTTCCAGCATGCGCAGGTTGGCTTCTTTATCTTCCCAATGAAGGCTGGTTTGTATAGTAGTAATTAAAAGGCTGGACATAGCAGCAATTTAAGCGTTTATGTAAAAAGAAAGTTTGAATTTAAAGGTTATTGTTTTTTGTAAAGAATTAGAGGGTTTCGAAATCGTATTGTTCACGATTATTTTGGAATTGACTATTCTATCGTGTGGGAGATTAA
Organism: Chitinophagales bacterium; assembly: GCA_038243445.1. Lineage (GTDB taxonomy): Bacteria > Bacteroidota > Bacteroidia > Chitinophagales > Chitinophagaceae > Flavisolibacter. The sequence continues at coordinate 32,720 of JBBSRB010000002.1, forward strand.
AGAAACCTTTCTTTCAGGGCTAGTTAAACCACTTAAAAACATTTGCTATAAAACCCAACTAATTAAATTTTAACCTGCACGGCTTTACTTTTAACTACACTGTTTTGGCAGACACTGCCGAAACTATTTTTCTTTTGAAGTGATCTCTTTCAAAACCTGTGTTACTAATTCTCCTTCAAAACCTTTTTGGGCCAAATAATCCATTGTCTTTTTCTTACGAATTATATATTGCTCACTTTTTAATGCTTCATATTTTTTTTGAGCCACTGTTTTTAGCGTTTTTAAGTAAGCGTCTTCATCTATACTTTTTAATGCTTTTTTTATGTTGTACTCACTTATTCCTTTTTCTTTTAAGCCATATAGAATTTTCTTTTTGCCCCAATCTTTCATTCTAAATTTACCGCCTGCAAACAACAGCGCAAACCGTTCTTCGTTCAGGTAATCTTCTTCTATTAAAGCCGAAATTATTTCATCATGATCTCTTTTGGCAATGCCTAAATCCCAAAGCTTTTGCACGGCTTCGAAATGGCTGCGCTCCTGGTAGCCGCAATATTGCTTTAGCTTTTGAATAGCTTGTTCTTTGGTTAAAAATTTTTTGTACACTATGGGCTTAGTTCACGGGTTTACAGGTTTGCAAATTTTAAGGGTAGCGGTTAACTAGATTGCGCTTTTGCAGGAAAGTGGGTTTTAAACTTCTTCCAACAGTTCTCTGCAACCAAATTCTTTTTCCAACAGCTGATCGTAATAGTCGGCTTTTTGAAACAAATCGCGAAACATTTCTACGCCTGCTTCTTTGGTCATATCTAAATCGTACATAATGCACGAAAGAACAATAATTTGCTTTACGCAGCTTAACACAAGGCTGTCCATCTTTTGATTTTCTTCCAATAAAAACTGGTACAGCGGTTTTATTCTGGCGGTGTCTACAGGCAGTGTACATAAATAAGCATCGCCAGCTACAAAATAATTATCGGGATTGTAATTAATTTTTATTTTGGCTGCTCCTTCTTTAACCGTCCAGTTGTTGTGGCTTTCGCGGGCCAGCTTTACTTCTTTACCTAAATCGGTTAAAATTTCTTCTACTGTTTTTGCAATGCCTACCTGCTTTGCCTCTTTTTCGGGCATTTGCGGCAGCTTTACCTCGGTTCCGCAAAAAGGGCAATATTTAGTAGAATCAATATTATCTGGCGTTACCAATGTATTGCAGCTATGGCAGCGGGTAGACGGCTGTCCGCGGTGTGGCGTGTACATCTCCAGGGCTTCGCGCAGGTACACCGAAGGCAGCGCAAAGCCCAGGTTATCGCCGCCGCGGATGATGAAAGAGTTAACGCCAATAATTTCGCCGGCTTTGTTTACCAGTGGTCCGCCACTGTTGCCTGGGTTAATGGCCGCGTCTATTTGAATATATTTCAGTCCGTCGCGAATTCTATCTACTTTAGAAATTACACCTTGCGTAGCGGTATAGTTTAAACCATAAGGATGCCCGATGGCAACCACTACTTCGCCGTCCTTCATCTTCTCGTAATCGCCCAGTTTTACTTCGGGTATCTGCACGCCTTCGGGAGGCTGTACAAAAGCCAGGTCGTGCTTTTTATCGGTAAACCACACTCTTGCCAGTCGGCGTTCAAAAAAGCGGCCGGCAATGGTTATCTCGGCTTGCTTTGCTACTACGTGCTCGTTGGTAACAATAAGGTCAAACTCTTTTACATAAAACCCCGTACCGGTGCTTGTTTGCGTGGCAATTTGAATAATGGCGGGCCGGTAAAGTTCTATTATTTGTTGTGTATCCATAACCACGGATTTAGAGATTTGTACCCTTTTTGGTATGTTTTCTGTTGGCTGATAAGTTATTTGAAAAGGGGGTTTTTGGTACGTAGATAAGGACCAGAGCACTGTGTTTCAATCGGAAATCTGTTTGCACCACTTACTTAGTTTCTAAATTTAAAAATTCAATTTCGTTGGTAAACGATTGGTTGAAATTAGTTGGGTTGTCGAAGCTTAACTTATCCGTTTTTATTTTCAAAAAAGGATACTTGTTTATCCATGCGGCTTCTATGCTTTCTATTTTTTGTATGATGGCTAGCCTATTGTATTCTTTTTTCTCCTGGTTGTAATAAACCGTATTAAAACCAAGGTCGGTAAAGTAAGCCGGGTAATTAATCATCATAAACAACTGAAAAAATTCAGTAACCGGCCGCGGAAGGCTGTACGAATATTGGCAGTAGCCCAAGCCATATTCGCTTATCTGCGCCGCTATTTCAAAATGTTTATTTTCTTTATACCAGTTAATATTTTGATTGGCATTGTAAATAGCATCTGACACCGTTTTATAGCTTTGCGGTGTTACAATAGAAAACGTGTAGCGAGACCGAAATAAATGCGAAAAGACATCTTCTGGTGTTTTTGCCCCTAATTTTATAAGCGCCTCTGTCATTTCCGCATTTTTCTCTGTAACGGGGCGTTCATCTTTTCTAAAATAAACGTCTACAATTTTTTCAATTTCCAACATCAGGCGGCCTTCGGGCACAAGCAAAAAATCTATCCGGTAAGCAAGGGCAAGCAACAGGTAAGCAATTCCGCCGGAATATTTATCGGCATCTACTGTTTCCACCAGGTTTAGCGTTGCCTGTATCCACTTTTGCAGATACTTGTACTTTACTTCTTTTTCCGCCTGTGTTATCGGCAGCAAATGCTCTGTATCCAGTGCCGCAAGTGTGGTAAAATCCTGCACCAAAAGATCGTCCTGTTTATCGGCTTTTGTAGCCAGTTCTTTTAACCCGTAATATAATTTGCTGGGGCTTGCCGTGGCAATGTCCGAATCAAACATCATTGTTAGCTGATTATTGTGCAGCCCGTAGCGGGTATAATAAAGCGCAAAATTCATTTCCAGCAAGCGGCGCATTACCGGCACATTTGGTGTGGGCATGGCCGCAAGCACTACTTGCGCTTTTATAGTGGTTTGATTGTAAAAACCCCTGATAATTTTAGAGCCCTGGTAAAAATAAAAAGTTCCTTCTGTAGCGGTTTGTTCGTGCACTACGTTTTGTTCTGAATCATCGGCCAGGTAAGAAAAAAAAGCGCCTATGCTTTGATGATATTTTTTTTCTTTAAAAAGGGCATCGGCCTCGTTCCATTTTTCTACTTTTTCTACCGGCTTATTATTATCGGAGTACCGCCCAAACCTAATGGAAGGTTCTGCACTTTCTTCTTCTTTTTTTTTCGACCTGTTAAAGATTTTTTCGAGCATATCCGTTCTTTGTTAAGCAATTGGTGTTGCAAATATCGTTGCTTCTTAGCCAAACCCTGTTTTGCACGGTAACGTCGGCTAAAATCGTTTAAAAAAAATGGCCGCATACCCCTTTTTAAAGGGTTTTGCTTTTCGAAATGGTAGTTCACTTTTACTAACGGCTTACATCAGGAGGCCGCTTTTAAAGTTAAAAGCTTAGTTTCGTTGCGCCGTCATTTCCCATTTCCTGCGCGGGTTAAGGCTGCATTTTAAGCGCTAATTCTAATAGCTTTGGCATTATTCATTCTTTAAAATAAAAGATAAAAAAGATTCAAATGAAGTTTATTGTTTCTTCTTCTCAATTACTAAAGCAACTGCAACAAATATCCGGAGTTATTAATGCAAATACAGTGCTTCCTATTTTGGAAGATTTTTTGTTTAACGTGGAAAACGGAACGCTTACCGTTGTGGCAACCGACCTTGAAACTGTAATGCGCATTCAATTGGGCGTGGAAGCAAGAGAAAGCGGAAAAGTTTGTATTCCTGCAAAAATTTTAATGGATACACTAAAAAACATTGCCGATCAGCCGCTAACGTTTACTATTGATAAAAACTTTGGCATTGAAATTACCACCGACAACGGCAAGTATAAAGTAATGGGCGAAAACCCCGACAATTTTCCAAAAGAGCCTTCGGCAGACGACGCTTCATCGTTTACCATGACGTGCACCGCACTGGTAACAGCCATTAATAAAACGCTTTTTGCTGTAAGCAACGACGATTTACGCCCCGCCATGACAGGCGTTTATTTTGAATTAGCAAAAGATTACATACAGTTTGTAGCCACTGATGCGCACCGCCTTGTGCGTTATAAAAGAACCGAAGTTTCCTGTCCGGCAGCTGATTCGTTTATCGTTCCGCGTAAGCCTTTAAACCTTTTAAAATCGGCGCTGCCCGATAAGGAAGATGAAATAACTATCAGCTATAATAGCAATCATCTGTTTGTGCAACATGGCACCACGCAAATGAGTTGCCGCTTAATAGATGCCCGTTTTCCCGATTATAAAGTAGTTATTCCAGCCGATAATCCATACAAACTGGTGGTGAATAAAGCCCTGTTTCAAAGTGCCCTCCGCCGCGTAAGTGTGTTTAGCAACAAAAGTACTAACCAGGTAGCACTAAACATTAGCGGCAGCGAACTTGGATTGCAGGCGCAAGATGTGGACTTTAGTTTTGAAGGGGCCGAACGAATGAATTGCCAATACGATGGCGAAGATTTAACCATTGCATTTAATGCCCGTTTTTTAATAGAAATGCTAAACGCCGCCGACAGCGAAGAGGTGCGCATAGAATTATCAACACCCACAAAAGCCGGCATTTTAAAACCAACCGAACTGGATGAAAACGAAGAAGTGCTGATGCTGGTAATGCCGTTAATGTTAAATCAATAAAAGCACCCTTTTATCAAACCCCCTGTCCTCCCGCTTAGGCGGGACAGGCTCCGGTGGGGGCACTTAGGTTAGAACAACTTTGTTTGACACGGTTATGTTTTATCAAATAAGTTCTTCACTTGTGGTGATTAGATGATGAAGTTTTGTAATCACTTTTTATTCGTTCAGCTGGCGCAGGCCGGCACGTTTGCTAAACGATATTCTTACTCTCTATACAAAAACCTTCAAAAAAGGGTAGAACAACAATCATAACCTATAACATGTTTCAAAATAAAAAAGAAAAGGCTAACCTAAGTTCCCCCAATGGAGGACAGGAGGCTGTAGGGCAGGAGACTTTTCTTCCAATCCACTATTTCACCAATTATATAGAAGCCAACATTTTGCTTGGCCGCATGCAGGAAGAAGGCATTAATTGCTGGCTGAAAGATGAGAATACAGTAACCACAAACCCAATATGGACACAAGCCGTTGGCGGCATTAAGTTAATGGTGGCGCAACAACAATTTGATAGGGCAAAAGACATTTTAGATTCGGTAAAAAGTGTAAAAGAAGAACAAAACAGGTGTCCTAAATGTGGCTCGCAAAATGTAGAACTGGTTTCTACACCGCGCAAGGCAGTTAATTGGTTTACTTCCCTCTTTGGTTTTATACTTGGCGATTTGGCCTTCGGCGCACATAAAGTAAACCATTGCTTTAACTGCGGCCACGAGTTTGAACCCGGTAGTTTGGAAGAATAGTTTTTCAATTATGATTTCAAAAACAAAATCGCTATTGCTGTTTTTTTAGGAACTTGCAATAAGCAAATTATGTGGCAACAAATACTAAATTACTTCAGCACACTCGAACAGCGCCCGGTTGAACGCATGATTTTTTTAGTAGGCGGCCTGTTAATTTTTTGGATAGTAGAGGGCGCCATTCCGCTTATTAAGCCACAGTATAAAAACGGAAAGCTGCGGCATGCAGCGGTTAATTTCGGCTTTACAATTATCCATCTAATTATTCATACGTTTTTAGCGTTTATCATTATTATTATTTCCGATTGGTGCAAAGCAAACAATTTTGGATTTGTATATTGGACTGGCGCCAATGTTTTAAGTACCATTATTATTTCTTTTTTACTGCTCGATTTTTTTGGCGGCTGGCTGGTCCACCTGGTGCAGCACAAAGCACCCTTTTTGTGGCGTTTTCATATTGTTCATCACGCCGATAATAATGTAGATGTAACCACCGGTTTGCGCCATCACCCCGTAGAAAGTGTGCTGCGCGGTGTGTTTTTTTTTATAGCCATTTTACTTTCTGGCGCACCCATGTATGCCGTTATGATTTTTCAAACCATATTAGTGCTTTTTGTAGCTTTTACACATGCCAATATAAAACTGCCACGCCCTTTAGATGCCGCTTTAAGCCTGGTGTTTGTTTCGCCCAATATGCACAAAGTGCATCACCACTGGCAACAGCCGTTTACCGATGCAAATTATGGCGCCGTACTATCGGTTTGGGACAGGCTTTTGGGTACTTTTAAAAAGTTAGATCCTACCCAAATAAGATATGGACTTGATCGCTATTACCCCAACGAACACGACGAGAATTTTGCCATGCTGATGCGAAAACCTTTTAGCAAATTAAAGTAGTGCGCCGCGGCTATCTTTGCGCCGCTATGAAAGAACAGGCGACAATTAAACGGCTTAGAATACTTGGTTATTTAGAAGCTTTTTCGTGGGTAATTTTACTAATTGCCATGTACTTTAAATACTTTGCCAACCAACCGCTAATGGTAAAATATACAGGATGGGTGCACGGCCTTCTTTTTATATTGTATTGCCTTCATTTATTGTTGGCTCAGCGTATTTTAAAGTGGTCCTTTTCAAAACTTTTTCTTGGCGGACTCTCCGCATTTTTACCTTTTGGCACTTTATGGTTCGATAAAAAGATAACAGCACCCACATCTGTTTAGGCCTTTTATCTTTGCGGCATGAAAAACATTGCTGTTATTCCTGCACGTTTTGCCGCCACCCGCTTTCCGGGAAAACTAATGCAATTGATGGGCAACAAAACAGTAATTGCCCGCACGTACATTGCCACTAAAGAAACGGACCTATTTGATGAAGTGTTTGTGGCTACCGACAGCGATGCCATACGTGGTGAAATTGAAGCCTGCGGAGGCAAGGTTATTATGACCAGAACAGAGCACGAAAGCGGCACCGACCGCATTGCCGAGGCAGTGGCTAAATTAGATGTTGCTGTTGTTGTAAACGTGCAGGGCGACACACCTTTTGTAAATAAAGAAGCCTTAAAAAAATTGCTTTATTTGTTTACCGATGAAACCGTTCAGGTGGCTTCTTTAATGGATGTTATTTCCGACGAAGCGTCGCTGCACGACCCGAACGTGGTAAAGGTTTGTGTAGATAAAAACAACAACGCTCTTTTTTTTACCCGAAGCGTTATTCCTTACCCCAGAAACACGGCCGCGGGTATTACTCATTACCGCCATATAGGTGTTTATGGCTTTCGAAAAGAAGCACTGCTTTTGTTTACTTTGTGGCCGGTAACGCCTTTAGAAAGCGCCGAAAAAATAGAATGTTTGCGGTACCTGGAAAACGGTGTTACGTTGCGCATGGCGCTTACCCACCCCATGGGCGTAGATATTAATACACCCGAAGATTTGGAAAAGGCAATCAAATTGTTGTAAAAATGGTTGCTTATAAAAGCCGTACTTTCAAATACGTTACAGTATAAAGTTAAAAAGCATTTAGGCAGAATGCCAGCATTATCGCCCGTTTTTAACAGCATCTTTTTAACAGCTAAACCCGTTCTATGAAGGTTTCCAGGCTTGCACCAAAATACATGCGTTCCATCATCCCAAATGGTTTAGTAAAAACCCGGCGCACAAAAAAAATACTATCATCAAACCCTACTATTGCCGTAGTACGTAACGATGCAACGGAAATTGCTATTAGTGTTTACGATTACAATCTGGACTCTGATAACGAGTACGCTTTTGCCGAGGTAGAACAATGCTTTCAGTTTAAAGATAATGGCCGAATTACCTGGATAAACATTGATGGTTTACGAAAGGCCGATGTGGAAAAACTGTGTGACCATTACGGCGTTCACCCGCTGATTACAGAAGATGTGTTAAGCGTTACGCAGCGCCCAAAAATGGATGAAGTAGATGAAATTATGTATTGCCTTCTAAACATGCTTTACTTTAACAACGAAGAAACAACTGTGGAGCAAGAGCAGGTAAGCATCATCTTAGGAAAGGGTTTTGTGATTACTTTCCAGGAAGATCCTTTACGCGATGTGTTTAATCCTATCCGGGACAGGTTGCGGTTTCCACACAGCAAACTGCGCCAGCGCGGTGCCGATTATTTATGTTATTCCATGCTTGACTTGATTGTAGATAATTATTTTTTGGTAATGGAACAACTGGGCGAAAGGGTAGAAGGACTGGAAGAAGAAGTAATTCGCGAAAGCAACAAACTGGCACTATCGCACATAAACCAACTGCGTAAAGAACTGATTATTTTAAAACGAAACATAGCACCTGTTCGCGATTTGGTGTCCAGCATTATACGCAGCGAAAGCGAACTGCTGGAAGACAGAACAACAAAATATTTTAAAGATGTGCACGACCATATTATACAAGCCCACGACCTTAGCGAAAACTACCGCGATGTATTATTAAGCTTGCAGGATTTATACATTAATAACGTAAACCTGCACATGAACCAGGTAATGAAAGTACTGGCTATTGTAACCTGCCTGCTTGCGCCCGCCACCGTTATCAGCGGCATATTTGGGATGAATTTTGACTTTATACCAACAGCGCATAATGGGGGCGGCTTTTATACGGCGGTGGCGCTAATGTTTTTCATACCGGTGGGTATGCTTGTTATGTTTAAACGAAGGGGATGGTTTTAGCCCCGTTTAAAAGTTTGTGTTTCTTCTTTGTACGCTTGTATATTAATGGTTAACGTATCGGGGTAACGGCTTACTTTTTTTGTCATTGTTTTTACATCCACTTCCCAAATTTCCGGACTGATTTTATCCGTACCAATCAATTCGGTAAAGGCAAATAACACGGTGGAATCTCCTTTCCATTTAGCATCTATCAACATATAAGACGGGCCAAAATAAAGAACACGCTGACGCCTGTTGGTTTTAAAATTTACCAGCGCTACTTCCGTATCGGGGCTTCCGTTTACCAGTTTTGTGGCGCTGCCGCTTGTTTTTAGGAGGTAGTTATTTGAGTAAGGGTCTATTGCAAGCGAGCTGTCGTTGTTATAAATAAGGTAAGGGATAAACGGAGCTAACATTTTTTTTTCAATTGGAGCTGCAGCCAAAGTATCCATTACACCGGCTGCGGAAAAATCGGGGAAGTTTTGAGGCGCAAAAGAAGGATCAGCACTTTGAAAAAAACTAAACAGTGGCGCAAGAGGCGCAAAGGTTGTATTTTGGTTTTCTTCAACTTCCGGTTCAACCATTTCAATGGAAGTTTCTTCCGAAGTATCTGCATCGTTGCCACAGGCAAAAAGCAGGGCGGTAGAAAAACAAAGAATCAATAGTCTTTTCATTTATCTTTTTTTATAAACCGGCACGGTGCTGCAAGGTTCGCCATACATGATGCTTTTTGCCACCGGCAACAAATGTTTTGTAATGGCAGCGTACGCGTAATTTTCAATTGGTGTATCGCCACAGCCCTTTATCACTACCCGCTGATCCTTAAATTCATCTACATTAATAGCTGCCAGGTTTTGTAAAAATAGATGCTTTTGGGCTTCTGCTTCGGTGCCTAAATAAACATCGGCCGCTACCGGCTGCAAATAAGCCGCTAACAACATAAAGGCCCAAACTGGTATTACCGCATCTACGCTGCAGGAAACAGCCACTACTTTATTTGTGTAGGGTGCCCAATCCATCGTTTTCAGTCCTTCGCGAAAGTCCTTTTCTTTTAAAATCATGCCCATAAAAAGATGATCTTTTAAATCGAACTTTACAATGCTTTTTGCTGGAAGGTATTTTTCAAGATCAAGCGTAAGAAGCCCGCTAGCAGCCACTTTATTTATAAACAGATCGCTCATTGTGCAAAGGTAGGGCGCATTGGCGCTAAAGCCTTGGTAAGAAATGATTGAACCCGCATTTATAAAATCTTTTATAAAAAAGAAAGAGGTTTACCCCTTTCTTAAAGGTTTTGAAAACCCTTGAAAAAGGGGTATAGCACAAACCGGTAAACTAATGATACAAAAGGTTTTTTGCACAAGTGCTGAATAGAATTACCAACCGTACAAGTGTGCGACGCAACAGAAGCTAAATAGTAGCCATTTGTCCGGTACAAAACAAAAAGCCGTTCGGTGAAGAACGGCTCTTTATAAAAATATTCAGATACCTTTTTCTTAAAAGAATTTAGAACGGTTGTCTTTAATTTTTGCAGCGTTTTTTAGGGCTTCTAATGGCGATCGGTACATGGCTTGCTGGCGTGCCTGCATTTGCAACATACTGCGCTGTTCTTCTATACTACCGCTTTGCACAGGCGTAGTACTAAGTGCATCTACCCGCACCACAAACACGCCCGACTGACCTTCAATGGCTTCGGGAATTACCTTGCCTTTATAAGCCTGGTTGAAAGAAGCACCAATTACTTTTGGCTCGAAACCAAAGGCCGAATTAGCGCCGTTAAACCGCAAACTGTCGGCTACCTGGAGAGGCTGCCCCAAGGCTGCAGAAGCGGCTTCAAGTGTAGTGATTTTTCCAATTTTTTGTTTTATCTGTTCGGCCTTCTTTTTATTGCGCAAAACGGGCTCTACTACTGTACGTGCTTTGGCTACACCTTGGGTTCCGGCTTTGGCTACTTCGGTAACCACGGCTACTACGTAAGCGTTGCCCACTCTTTCGGGCTGCAGAACATCGCCTTCGTCAGCGGCAAAAATAGCACGCACCAATGTGCGTGAAGCACCCAAGCCAGGTATTTCGGAGGCACCTGCTGTTATATCCTGGGCTACCAGTTTATTGTTTCCGTTTGCCTTAAGGTTTTTTTCGAAGTTTTCGTTAAAGGTTTTTTGATTGGTACTGCTACCGGCAAACGAGTTTGCGGCGCTGCTGGCAACATCGTCGGTTTCGGTGCTTGGCGCAACAGGCTTGGCCAGGTAAGCCACTTTATAATTCGGCTGCGATCCTTTTTGACCTAATACTTCTATTAAATGATAACCAAACTCGGTTTTTACTACGTCTCTGGTACCTACAGGTTTTTCAAATGCAAAGGTGTTAAAAGCAGCTACCATTTGACCTTGTGGAAAATAATCGTACACGCCCCCTTTTTCTGCACTTCCACCATCCATCGAAAGCTTTCGGGCAAGCGAATCGAAACTGGCGCCCTTGTTTATGGCAAGCGCAATGCTGTCGATTCTTCTTTTTCCGGTGCTATCATCCATTACCACGCGCTGCGCCTGCGGATCTACTGTTTGAATTAAAATGTGGCGCACTTTTGCTGAATCGGGTAAAATCTTTTGATCTATCTTTTTTGCCAGCACATACGAGCCGCCATCCAGATAAGGTCCAAACACGCCACCGTTTGGAAGCGCGAAAATCGAATCTTTTACCGGTATTTGAATTTTAGAGCCGGGCTGATAACCGTTGAAAAACTCAACGGCACTTCCTTGCTGCATTACAAAATTTTGGGCATCGGTGGTTGCAGCAAAATCGTTCTTTAAAGAAGCGAGCTGATCTTTTATAGTCGCACTGTCGGCAGCAGTAGGCTCGGCGTTAAATGCTACATACGATATAGAGCGGGTTTCATCTTTTTGTTCAAAGTCTTTTTCATGATCGTTTATGTAAGCTTTGATATCGGCATCGGTTATTTTAACAGCACTGTCGCTAATAGAAGTGTACGGAACAGTAACGTAAGATGCTTTTGAAAGTAGGCTATTGTCAACGTTCTGCTTTTCTAAAAACCACTTTGGAAAGTACACGCTGTTGTTTAAAAGCGATGCATATTTTTCTACCTTTCGGTTAAAAATAAGGTTTGTCAGATAATCGTTTAATTGGGCTTTCTCTTCGGGCTTGCCGTTTTTGCGAATATTGGTTATTAGCTGCGATGCGCCATTTACATCGTACACGCCCGTTGCAGGATCGGTAAAGCGCTGCTGCAAATCTTGCGGCGGGTTGGCGCCAAATAAATAATCTGTCAGCTCTTTTTTACCAACCGTCATGCCCAGCTCTTCAAACTGCTCGTTCATAATGGTCTGCATTACTTCGCCGTTCCAAACGTTTTCCTGAAGTTGCTCGGTTGTCATTCCCTGCTGGCGGGCGGCTTCTTCCTGCGCATCTACTTTTTTCTGAAAATCAATATAATCTATCTTTTTACCATTAATACTACCTATAGTAGTATCGTTTCCGCCGGCGCCCGTGCGCCCGGAGAAAGCATCCATTAACACAAACCCAAGTAAAGCAAGCCCAATAACCAGGGCCGAAATGATAGCACCTTTATCTCTGATCGTCTGTAGTACTGACATAGTAGCGTTTCGGTTTTTTTTTAAGAAGGGCAAAAATAGGGTAAATACCGCTATCCACAAACTGTGGAAAACAAGGTATAATCCGCCATTTTAAAGGGTTTGCAGCTATCATTATTTATACGCATCAATTTTAAAAAACAACACTGCCGGCCCTGCCAGACCGCAGATAAAAAAAAGGGTAAGCGGGTGTGGATTGCCGCTTTCTTATGTGGATAAACAAAGCAAACCGCTGTATGAAAACGTGAATGATTGGAACCTAACTTTTACTTTTTTTAGAATTTTATTTTATTTGGAATTTACACACGATTTATGCGCATACAATACACACCAAAAATTGGCCGCTTTTTTGAAAAACTTATTCATACACTAAAATTGTAGCTCTTGTTGAAAAAGGGCTTTCAATGCCTATCTGCAATACCTTTGCTTTTTAATGGTAGTGAGTAACCTGTTGATAACTGATCTCTTTTAAAATAGACCATATTAAAAGAAAAAAGTTCTCCCCTAATTCACACCCTTAATAGTAATAGTCTCTTTATAATAAATTAGTAATACTATATAATATTATATGCAGGAAGAAATGTTAGTAGCCGCTGAAAACGAAATTGAAGAGAAGGGTTTTTTAGATATTGAAATAGACCCTACGCTGGACCTTTTTGCAGAAATTGAAAAACTGAAAAAAGAAAAAAACGCCATTATACTGGCGCACCTGTACCAGGAACCCGATATACAGGATATTGCCGATTATATTGGCGACAGTTTAGGGCTTGCGCAACAAGCCGCCAAAACAGAAGCTGATATGATTGTTTTTGCGGGTGTTCATTTTATGGCCGAAACTGCCAAAATTTTAAACCCTTCAAAAAAGGTGGTCATCCCCGATTTAAAAGCGGGCTGTTCGCTTAGCGAAGGGTGCCCGCCACCCCTTTTTAAGGTCTTTAAAGATCAGCACCCCGATCATGTGGTGATTTCCTACATAAACTGCTCGGCCGGCATTAAAGCCCTAACAGATGTTATTTGCACTTCCAGCAACGCCAAAATTATTGTTGAATCTTTTCCAAAAGACCAAAAAATTATTTTTGCGCCTGATAAAAATTTAGGTGGGTGGATTAACCGATCCACCGGCCGCAATATGCTGCTTTGGAACGGCGCGTGCATGGTGCACGAAATATTTAGTTTGCAAAAAATTACCAAATTAAAAGTGCGCCATCCGGCTGCAAAATTAATTGCACACCCCGAATGCGAAGAACCCATTTTGCGCATAGCCGATTTTGTTGGCTCTACAACGCAGTTGCTTCAATATTGCAAGCAAGACCCCGCCCAGGAGTTTATAGTGGCAACAGAGGCAGGTATAATACACCAGATGATGAAACAGGCTCCGGAGAAAACCTTTATTCCAGCCCCGCCCGATAATAGTTGCGCCTGCAACGATTGCCCGCACATGAAAAGAAACACGCTGGAAAAGGTGTATCTGTGCATGAAATATGAGCAACCCGAACTATTGATGGAAGAAGGTTTGCGGATACAGGCAAAAAAGTCGTTAGTTCGTATGCTGGAAATTAGCAAGCAGGCTGGATTAATTTAAAAGCATTGTATTCGCTTTAGCAGCACCCCTTTTTTGAATGTTTTGCGTTTTTAAAATCCTTTAAAGGGGGGTACACAAATTAATAAACAGCAAGCGGCCTGACTGGCCACGGATAGTAACTCTCCCGCAATTATTTGGACACAGGATGAGTTAGCTCCCCTGAATCACTGTTAATGGCTTTATCTAGTGCTAATTTTTCATTGAGCATGACGGTTTTATTTAATTATAATTATTTTGGTGTTTAATAGAACTGCTTAATAGATGGACGATAATCAATTTTTACACATTTTCCTTGAAATTAAGAGCTTACCAAAAGAATGCGAATGGGTCGAATTTAAAATGAATAACGCTAATCCCACCGAGATAGGAGAGTATATCTCTGCTCTATCGAATAGCGCATGTTATGTAAATCGACCTTTTGGTTATCTGGTTTTTGGAGTTGAGAATAGTACCCATAATTTAGTAGGCACTAACTTTAAACCAAAAGAGGCAATGTTAGGTAACCAAGAGTTAGAAAATTGGTTAGCTACTTTATTATCTCCAAGGATAGACTTTACAATTAATGAGATCCAATACGACTCAAAACGGTTTGTCATATTTAAGATTGACGCAACTTATAATACACCTGTTACCTTCAAAGGTCAAGCATACATAAGAGTTGGCTCTTATAAAAAGAACTTATCAGATCACCCGGAAAGAGGGCGAAAGATTTGGAGCATGTTGGAAAAACGAGTTTTTGAAAAGGGATTGGCTAAGATGAATATTGAATTGGATGATCTATTGACTTATATAGATTATCGTAATTATTTCAAAATGTTAGGTTTTCCTGTACCAGGCGAAAGGGAAGAAATTATACATAGGCTAATGGAAGACAAAATGGTTATTCCAGAAGAGAATAAATATTCGATAACAAATCTATGTGCTATTCTTTTTTCTAATAAAATTGATGACTTCGAACATATATCTCGAAAGGCGCTTAGAGTTGTTCTTTATGATGGAGATAATCGGCTAAAAACAATCAAAGAACAGATTGGTAAAAAAGGTTATGCAATAGGATTTGAAGGGTCGATTGATTATATTAATAATCAACTCCCTTCTCGTGAGGTCGTTATAACAGCTTTGCGACAGAAGCAATACACTTACCCTCCATTGGCTATTAGAGAATTGGTGGCTAACGCATTAATTCATCAAGATTTTAGTGTAACTGGTGTATCACCTCTGGTAGAGATATTTGATAATAGGGTTGAGATAACTAATCCTGGCAAACCGTTAATCGACCCACTTCGATTTGTAGACCACAGCCCAGAAAGTAGGAATGAGCAGTTGGCTCGGATTATGAGGCGATTAAATATTTGCGAAGAGAGAGGCAGTGGTATTGACAGAGTCGTTTTTGAATGTGAATTGAATCAATTGCCAGCCCCTGATTTTATCGTTGGAGAGAATTTTACAAGAGTAATACTATATGCGCCTAGATCTTTAAGGAATATGGATAAAAACGACAAAACAAGAGCTTGTTATCAGCACGCTTGTTTAAAGTATGTTTCAGGAGCATACATGACCAATCAAACCCTAAGGGAGCGTTTGGCAGTTTAAGAGAAGAATTACTCAATTGTTTCAAGAATTATCAGTGACGCAAAGGATGCCGGTTTGATCAAAGATTTTGACCCCGAAAATAGATCGAGAACCCATGCGAAATACTCCCCGTTTTGGGCATAGGAATTCCACAAATCTCAAAGTTATACACATTCTTATGTGATGCTTATGTGATTATTAGAGGGTATTCGTATCGTAACTTACTGATAATCAAAGGTAATTAAAACAGGGTGTATGTGCAACATGTATTTACTAACATTCAGTAACTGTAACTCACAGGGATAAATAAGCTGCGCCTATCATGGTCTCAGCTAAAATTGCTGTCATGGAAGTTAAGACAGTTATGGGTTTAACTCGGTTCTAATCTAATTTTCTAGTGCAAACTAAGAAGGCCTCTATTTTAATCTAAGAGTGAACGGTGCTAAACTCTGGACATATAGCTACTAAAGGTTTTATTAGCCATAGTTTCAACGGTAGCGCTGATGGTTACTGTCACCCTATTCAGCAAAGACTGAAACGATAGTCCATATTAGTAAATCTAAGAGTAAGAAAAAGAAGTGCATTTTCAGACATGGGCAACTGATAAAAAACAAAACCCCTAAAGCATAGACGCTAAAGGGGTTTCACTCGATTTACTGTGGTGTGGGCCGGGATCGAACCGGCGACACAAGGATTTTCAGTCCTTTGCTCTACCGACTGAGCTACCGCACCTCCTTAGAATAAGAAACAGACAAACAAAAAAAGTTCGAATGTTGGATTATTCGGGCAGCAAAAATACGTCTTTCAGGCATCAAACCTTAAAAAGAACTGAACTTTTTTTGGCAAAAGACTCATTCCTTGATTAAAATTCCCTAATTGCCATAAACACTTAAAAACTTAATGCGCATAATTTTTAACTGTTCCCAGTTATAATTACTGTCTGCCAATTCCTGCTGCGCAATTTCTAAGGAAGAACTTTCGCAACTTTTAAAATAGTCTATAATTTCTTCCTGCTCGTATTCGTCCAGCATATCGGAAATGGCGTAATCTAAATTTAATTTAGTGCCACTGGCGGTAATGGTTTCCATTTCTTCAAGCAAACCTTCTATGCGCAAATCTTTATTTTTAGCAATCATTTCCAACGGTATTTTTTTATCTACCTGTTGAATAATGGCCACTTTATTGCTGCTTTTATTTACCACGCTTTTCATTACAAAATCATCGGGCTTTTCAATGCCGTTTTCTTCTACGTACTGGGCAATTTCTTCTAAAAAAGGTTTGCCGTAGCGTATGGCTTTGCCTTTGCTTACACCCTGGCAACGCTCCAGTTCGGCGGTAGTGGTTGGGTACATGGTGGCCATATCCTGCAGCGAGCTTTCTAAAAACAAAACAAACGGCGGCAGGTTTTTCTTTTTTGCTTCCCGCTGGCGCAGGTCTTTTAAAGTAGCAAGTAAAGTTTCGTCAAGTGCAAAGGCGGTATGCGAGTTGGTATTGCTTTCTTCATCGTCTTCGTTTGCATCTTCAAAAAGGTTATTAAGTACAATAGAAAACGTTTTTGGCTTTTTTAAAAAATCCTGACCCCTTTTTGTCATCTTTAGTACGCCGTACTCTTCAATATCTTTCTTCAGCAAACCTTCTAAAAGCATCTGGCGCATTAAAGAATTCCAAAAATGGTCGGGCTGTTCTTTTCCAATTCCAAACACAGAAAGTTCTTCGTGGCGGTACATTTTTATTTGCGGGGTAAGATGGCCGGTAACAATGCAAACAACGTATTCTGTTGCAAAGCGCTCATCTAAAGCCTTTATTGCCTGCAGCACTTTTACAACGCTATCTTTTGCTTCAATGCGCTCTTTTGGATGTTTGCAGTTATCGCAGCTTCCACAATTTTTATCGCCATATTCCTCGCCAAAATAACTCATTAGCACTTTGCGCCTGCATACGCCGCTTTCGGCATAGGCAACGGTTTCGCTTATCAATTGCGATCCTACCTCGCGTTCGCTCAGCGGTTTGTCGCGCATCAGGTGCTCCAGCTTGCTCACGTCTTTATGCGAATAGTACAAAATACATTTTCCTTCCATGCCATCCCGCCCGGCGCGGCCTGTTTCCTGGTAATAATTTTCAATAGATTTTGGCATGTTGTAGTGAATTACAAAACGGATGTCGGGCTTATCTATACCCATGCCAAACGCAATGGTGGCCACAATTACCTGCGCATCTTCATTTAAAAACTGGTCCTGCCGGTCGGATCTGATTTTCGAATCTATACCGGCGTGGTACGCTACCGCTTTAATGCCGTTTTGGCGCAGCAGTTCGGCCAGTTCTTCAGTGGTTTTTCGGTTGGTAGTATAAATAATGCCGCACTTTCCACCATTTTGGCTAATGAATTTGACAATGTTTTTTAGGGTTTGATCTTTTTTAATCTTTGGCTGAATTTCGTAATACAAATTTGGCCGGTTAAACGATGACATAAACACCTGCGGCTGCCGTAAACCTAAATTCTTTAAAATATCGCTTTGCACTTTTGGTGTAGCTGTTGCAGTTAAGGCAATTACCGGCACATCGGGGTTAATCTCGTCCATCATTTCGCGCAGGCGGCGGTATTCGGGCCTAAAATCGTGTCCCCATTCCGAAATACAATGCGCTTCGTCCACAGCAAAAAACGAAACGTTCAAACTAGCAAAAAATGTGATATTATCTTGCTTGGTAAGGGTTTCGGGCGCCACATAAAGCATTTTTGTTCGCCCCGACTGCAAATCGTCCTGTACTACTTTTATTTCCTTTTTTGTAAGTGTTGAGTTTAAAAAATGCGCCACATCATCTTTGCTGCTGTAACTGCGCACCAGGTCCACCTGGTTTTTCATTAGCGCAATTAAAGGGCTTACAATAATGGCCACGCCTGGTAAAATATGAGCCGGCAACTGGTAGCAAAGGCTTTTGCCGCCGCCGGTAGGCATAATAACAAACGTATCGGTGCCGCCTAAAACAGATTGTATAATTTGTTCCTGCTCGTCTTTAAAGCCATCAAAACCAAAATGCTCCTGCAAAGCGGAATGTAACTGTGCCGAGCTGAAAGAAGAGGTATTTATTTTTTTAGAGGTTTTTTTTACTGGATTTTTTCTTGCGGTTGTCATTAGATTCATCAAATTTTTTAGCGCGGTAAAGCACTTTTTATAAAGATAGACCAATCATAAAGAGAAGCTGTTATGATTTTTTGATTGGCTTACTGTATAATTACAGAATTAAAGTATGCGAATTTAATAAAGCCAGGCAGCAATTGTTAATTGAAAAGGTTAAATTAATCAACACTAAGTATATTACGAAAGATGCGGCCAAACCTCTTAATTTTGAGGACTTGAAAAAAGAGCTTTCCATTAAAGACATTGCTTTGCAAACCATCGAAACAGAGGCGGCTGCTATAAAAGCGCTTTCTGGACAATTAGATGGGTTTGAAACCATAATTGATGTGCTGGCTGCTTGCACCGGCCGCATAGTTTTTAGCGGCATTGGTAAAAGTGCCATCATTGCACAAAAAATTGTAGCCACACTGAACTCCACCGGCACACCTTCGCTTTTTTTACATGCTGCAGATGCTATTCATGGCGATTTAGGCATGGTGCAGCAAACCGATGTAGTGGTGCTCATCAGCAAAAGCGGCGAAAGTCCGGAAATAAAAGTGTTGGTTCCATTTATAAAAAACTTTGGCAATATTGTTATTGGCATGGTTGGCAACATGGATTCGTATTTAGCCAAAAAATGCGATTATGCCTTAAATACAACAGTAAGTGCAGAAGCCTGCCCCAATAATTTGGCACCCACAACCAGCACAACGGCCCAACTGGTTATGGGCGATGCAGTGGCCATTTGCCTGATGGAGAAACGCGGCTTTGCCGTGGAGGACTTTGCAAAACTGCACCCCGGCGGCGCATTAGGTAAAAAATTATACCTGCGCGTGTCGGACTTGTGTGCCGAAAACGAAAAACCACAGGTAAACATTGGACAATCGCTCAAAGAAGTAATTATTGAAATGACTAATAAAAGGCTGGGCATTACTGCGGTTATTAACAATGCGGGAATGCTGGTTGGCGTTATTACCGACGGCGACTTGAGGCGAATGCTGGAAAAAACAAACAACTTTAAAAATATAGAAGCCGGTTATATAATGACAGAAAAGCCAAAAACTATTGCCGCTTCCGAGCTGGCCGTAACCGCCCTGGAGGTTATGCGCACCAATGCTATAATGCAGCTTTTGGTGGTAGATGGAGACGAATACAAGGGCGTTGTTCACCTGCACGATTTGGTTAAGGAAGGACTTATTTAATATTATGAAGGCATTTATAGAAAAAAACATCAATAAACATACTTATGTGGCCATTATGGCCGGCGGCATAGGCTCCCGTTTTTGGCCTATTAGCCGCACCGCATACCCAAAGCAATTTTTAGATATTTTGGGCACCGGCAGCACTTTAATTCAGCAAACCTATAACCGGTTTAAAGGCCTGGTGCCGCCCGAAAACATTTTTGTGGTAACAGCCAACGAGTATATTGACCTGGTGAAAGAGCAATTGCCCGAAATGGCGGCCGAAAACATCATTGGCGAGCCTTTTCGTAAAAATACCGCGCCCTGCATTGCGCTTATCTCTTTTAAAATAGCCAAAAAAGATCCAAAAGCTTCGATGATTATTGCTCCGGCCGATCATCTTATTTTAGAAGAAGACCGTTTTATAGAAATCTGTGCAAAAGGCCTCGAATTTGTAAATCATTTTAATGCACTTGTAACTATTGGCATAAAGCCTACTTACGCAAATACCGGCTACGGGTACATTCAGCACGATAGCATAGAAGTGATTCCGTTAGTGAGTAAAGTAAAAACCTTTACCGAAAAACCTAATAAAGAGTTGGCGCAAACCTTTGTGAACAGCGGCGACTTTTTATGGAATGCCGGCATATTTACCTGGCGCGTAGCTTGTATTTTAGAAGCTTTTAAAGATCACCTGCCCGAAATGCACGAGCTTTTTAGTGCAGAATACGACAAGTTCAATACGGCTGAAGAAAAAGTAGCCATAGACCTTATTTACCCACAATGCACCAATATTTCCATTGATTTTGGCATTATGGAAAAGGCCAATAACGTGTACGTTATTCCGGCGCAGTTTGGCTGGAGCGACCTTGGTACCTGGAACAGCGCGTGGGAAAATATGGAAAAAGACTACCTTGGAAATGCAGTTGCCGGCCAAAAAGTAATGGTGATAGATGCCACCAAATGTGTAGTGCACACCACCGGCGATAAGCTGGTGATTTTGCAGGGACTGGACGATTTTATAGTGGTAGATACAAACGACGTTTTGCTTATTTGCCAAAAAGAGAAAGAGCAAGAAATTAAAGAATATGTAGCCGAAGTAAAACGCAATATGGGCGATGAATATTTATGATTGGGAATCAGTATTGAGGAATTGAGAATTAGGAATAAGTAGGTCGTTTTAAGGGCTGATGTATTTTTATAATTGCAAAGACCCCTTTTACAAAGGTTTTCTAAAGTCAAATTGCAGATAAGAAATCGAACAATTGACAAAAGCTATTCCGGTATCTTTTACAAACCCTTCAAAAAGGGTGTCTTAAACCATAATTAGAAAACGATGAATAAGAACGATTAATTCCCAGTTCCTAACCTGCAACTCCCCATCCTCCATGAACTTCAACAACATACTTTTTTTAGATATAGAAACGGTTTCGCAGCAGCGAACCTACAGCCACCTCGACGAGGATTGGAAAGCTTTGTGGGACGCAAAAGCCGGAATTTTACTGCGCAATAAAGAAGGCGAAAGTCCCGAAGACATTTACGACCGCGCCGGCATTTACGCCGAGTTTGGAAAAATTATTTGTATATCCTGCGGCTGCCTGCAAGGTAGCGGCGAAGAGCGGCGCCTGATAATAAAATCGTTTGGTGGCCACGACGAAAAAAAGCTCTTGCGCGAGTTTGCCGACATGCTTCATAAATGGTCGGGCGATGCTGAAAAATACCTTTGCGCCCACAACGGAAAAGAATTTGACTATCCTTACATCTGCCGCCGTATGATTATTAACGGCGTTGGCATACCCGAAATATTGAAAATATCCGGAAAAAAGCCCTGGGATATTCGCCATTTAGACACCATGGAAATGTGGAAATTTGGCGATTATAAAAGCTACACTACCTTAAAGTTGCTGGCTAAAGTGTTTGGCATTCCATCGCCAAAAGATGATATTGACGGCAGCATGGTGTACGGCGTATATTGGATTAAGGGCGACATAGACCGCATTATACAATACTGTCAAAAAGATGTAATTACACTTACGCAGGTATTGCTGCGCTTTCATTGCGAGCCGCTTATTAAAACCGAAAACATCACAATAAAATATGTATAAGCGGGTGAATTACGCTTCGGGCGCCAAATGGGAAAACCTTGCAGGTTACAGCCGTGCTGTAAAAATGGGCAACCTGGTAGAAGTAAGCGGAACCGTAGCAGCCGACGAAAACGGCATTGTAATTGGCGAAGGGAACGCCTACATGCAAACGGCTTATATCTTAAGAAAAATAGAAGCTACTTTATTAGAAGCCGGCGCCTTACTAAAGGATGTGGTGCGCACCCGGATGTTTGTTACCGATATTGCTAAGTTCAGCGAATATGCCCGTGCCCATGCCGAGGCATTTTCGGAAATTAAGCCATGCACGTCAATGGTGGAAGTAAAGGCGCTTGTAGCACCTCAATACCTAATAGAAATAGAAGCTACTGCTATAATTGCCCAATGAATATAGAAATCCTGCGCCAGCACTGCCTTGCCAAAAGGGGCGTTGAAGAAAGCCTTCCATTTGGGCCCAATAACCTGGTGTTTAAAGTGGGGGGTAAAGTATTTTTATTGGCTTCACTGGATGCCGTTCCGCTGCGCTTTAATATTAAATGCAACCCCGAAGAAGCCATTATGCAGCGGGAGCAATACGCCGGCGTGCTGCCCGGTTACCACATGAACAAGCAACACTGGAACACCATCATTGTTGATGGAAAAATAGCCAGCAAGCTACTATACCAATGGATAGATAATTCTTATACCTTAGTATTCAGCGCTCTTTCTAAAAAGGTTCAGCAACAAATTTTAAAAAATGATTCAATCTAAATTACCCAACGCAGGTACTACTATATTTACGGTAATGAGCGGGCTTGCGGCCGAACATAACGCCATTAACCTCGGACAGGGCTTTCCGGATTTTAGCATGAGCGAAGAATTAATTGCGGGCGTTACGCAGGCCATGAGGGAAGGCCACAATCAGTACACCCACATGAATGGCTTTATTCCGCTGCGCGAAAGCCTGGCCGAAAAAGCAGAAAGTTTATACGGCAATGCTATAGATCCAAACACACAAATAACCATTACCCCCGGCGCTACCTATGCTTTATACACCGCACTAACCACTATTTTACAGCCCGGCGATGAAGTGATTGTTTTTGAACCGGCCTACGACAGCTACATTCCGGCTATTGAACTGGCCGGCGCTACAGCAGTTACAATTGAACTGGCTTATCCAGATTATAAAATAAATTGGGCAGAAGTAAAATCAAAGGTTACAGAACGTACGAAAGCCATCATTATCAATTCGCCGCACAACCCAACGGGCGCAGTGTTAACCAAAACAGATATTGAAGAATTAAAAACCGTTGTAAAAGGGTCAAAAATTATTATTATCTCGGACGAAGTATACGAACACCTGATTTTTGATGGGTTGAAACACGAAAGTATGTTAGCCCACCCCGAGCTGCTGCAACGCAGTTTTGTTTGTTTTTCTTTTGGAAAAGTATATCATTGCACCGGCTGGAAACTGGGTTATTGTATTGCTTCGCCCGAACTGATGAACGAATTTAGAAAAGTACACCAGTTTAATGCTTTTTGTTGCGATACGCCAAAGCAGGTGGCGCTTGCACAATTTATAAAAAAGAAGGAAAATTATTTAGAACTTGGTGCTTTTTTACAACGAAAGCGAGACTACTTTCAGCGCCTGATGAGCGCTACAAAGTTTACGCCGCTGCCCAGCCGTGGAAGTTATTTTCAGTTGTATTCTTTTAAAAACATCAGTAACCACCCCGAAATGGATTTTGCCATACAGCTTACAAAAGAGTGCGGTGTAGCTACCATTCCAACATCGGCATTTTATAAAAACGAAGTAAATAACAGCGTGCTGCGCTTTTGCTTTGCTAAAAAAGAAGCTACGCTTGAAGCTGCCGTGGAGCGATTGACGGCGCTGTAAAAACGCACACTATCTATCACAAAAACCCCACTAAAAAACCGGCAAATATATTTTCTGCCGGTTTGCTAAAAACACGATTTGTAAACTCTCAAAAAAGGGTTCCCTTTTTAAGCGGTTGGCTCTTGTCCACCTTCGGGGTTGCTGCCTAAGCTGCGGCTTCTGTAATTATCCCATTGAGCACCGTCCTGCGGGTTTTCAAAACTTTCTTCTTTGCCGGCTACATTTTCGCGGTTTCCTTGCTGCCCCTGGTTTTGTTCCCTGTTTCTATTGGAGTTATCAGATTGATTTTGCTGATTTGGGGAATTCTGCTGATTCTGCTGGTCTCTATTATTGTTTTCCATCTGTAAAAAATTTAGATGTTATAAATTGACTGTCACTGAAAAAAGCATAAAAACTATGCCCGTTGCAAACAAACCTTCTCCTTAAAAACAAGCCTACGAAGCGGAAGCAAAGCCGTAAACCTTTATAAAAGGGTCGTATATAGCATTTCTATCCATTTTAAGGAATAAACAAGTTTCGTTTCGTTCGGTACAAAACGCAATCTTAACACCTTACCTCCTAAACTCCGCCACTTAAACTCTTAACTAAATTCTACCTTTGCGCCTTTAAATAGAACAGTATGGAACGCAAGCAGGAAATACTTGAAGATGTAGTGATAAAATTTGCTGGCGACAGTGGTGATGGAATGCAATTAACAGGAAGTCAATTTACCAATAATACCGCTTTACTGGGCGCAGACTTAGCCACTTTCCCCGATTTTCCGGCAGAAATAAGGGCTCCTTTAGGCACCATTCCCGGAGTAAGCGGCTACCAGTTACGCTTTTCATCCGAAAGCATACATACACCCGGCGATGCGTGGGATGTGCTGGTGGCCATGAACGCGGCGGCTCTTAAAACAAACATCAAACACTTAAAAAAGGGGGGTAAATTAATTGTAAACGTTGATGGTTTTGATGCCAAAAACCTGCGCCTGGCTAATTATGCCGATGGCGTAAACCCAATAGAAGGAGATGCGCTGGATGCCTTTGAGGTAATAAAAATGGATATTACCAAAATGACCCGCGAAGCGCTGAAAGACAATGTGATGGGAACCAAAGAAAAAGACCGCGCCAAAAATATGTTTGTGCTGGGCTTTTTATATTGGATGTATGGCCGTGATATGGAAAGCACCAAACGTTTTTTGGATGAGAAATTTGGCAAAAAGCCCGAAATATTTGACAGCAATTTAAAAGTATTAATGGCGGGTTATAATTATGGCGATACAACCGAAACCTTTACCACTCAATACCATGTAGAAAAAGCAAAAATAGAAGTGGGAAGTTACCGCTCCATAATGGGAAACCAGGCGCTTGCTTATGGTTTGGTGGCGGCTTCGGTAAAAAGCGGGTTACCCATTTTTTTAGGAACGTACCCAATTACACCAGCTTCCGATATTTTACACGAACTAAGCAAACATAAAAATTTTGGTGTTCGAACGTTTCAAGCTGAAGACGAAATTGCAGGTATTACGGCCTCTATTGGCGCCTCTTACGGCGGGCAGTTGGGCGTTACCACAACGTCGGGCCCGGGCATGGCGTTAAAAACCGAAGCTATGGGGCTGGCCCTTATGTTGGAGCTTCCGCTTCTTATTGTAAATGTCCAGCGCGGCGGACCATCTACAGGGCTGCCCACCAAAACCGAGCAAAGCGATTTGCTGCAAGCTTATTACGGCCGAAACGGCGAAAGCCCAATTCCGGTTGTTTCGGCTTCTACACCATCCGACAGTTTTGAAGCCGTTTATGAAGCCGTGCGCATAGCCGTGGAACACATGACGCCGGTTATTTTTTTAAGCGATGGCTATATTGCAAATGGCGCCGAACCCTGGAAATACCCTAATGCCGATGATTTAAAGCCCATTCATGTAACATTTAAAACCGAATTAGGCCATAACGAACCTAAATTTCAACCTTATGCACGAGATGAAAAAGGCGTACGCCCCTGGGCGGTTCCCGGCACTCCTGGTTTGGAGCACCGCATTGGCGGATTAGAAAAAGAAAACATTACAGGAAACGTTAGCTACGACCCCGAAAACCACCAGCTAATGGTAAAGTTGCGGCAGGAAAAAGTAGATAAAATTGCCAATTATATTCCAGAGCAAACACTCGATAACGGACCCGAAAAGGGTAAGGTGCTGGTTTTGGGCTGGGGTTCTACCTACGGCGTAATAAAAACAGCAGTGGCGGAGCTCCTGGCCGAAGGGCACGAGGTGGCACATGCCCATTTACGCTACATTCGCCCTTTTCCAAAGAATTTGGGCGAGATTTTAGGCAATTACGAAACCGTGCTGATACCGGAAATTAACAACGGACAACTGATAAAAATTATTAGAGATAAATACCTGGTAGATGCTAAAGGCTACAACAAAATAATGGGTGTACCCATTACAAAAGCCGAACTGCTGGAAGCCATTAAAACATACTTGTAAAAACCTTGTTAAATGGGGTAAACATGTACCTGAAACCTACCACTGACGGAAAAATAACAAGAAGAAAACCTATGAAAAAGGCGGTGCAAACCATTTACCGCAGTACCCTTTTTCAAAGGTTTTTAATAGTCAATTTTCGCTCCGTTGGAAGCACCGCCTGTCATAAAGGCAATAACAAACGCTATTACCGAAAATATTAGGCCAAACATAAAAATGGTGTACGAAATACGAAGCAGTCTGTATTTCTTTGCCAACACCACACCTAAAAAATAAATGTCTTTAATCATACTGTTATAAAGGTATTCGCGGTCTTTCAGCAATTCGTTCATGCCCCATTCGTATTCCTCCAGTTTTACTTTATGAAAATTGCCAAAAAAAAGCAAGTTGGTTTTTTTGGCCCTTATGTCTTCTTCGTTAAAAACACCGCTGTTTATAGATGGCCGCGTAGCTAAAATGGAAAAAATCATGGCGCCAAGGCAAGTTGCCATTAATACAATAGTGGGTAAAATATAGTTGGGATAATAAGGCAGCCGCACCAGCAAAATGGTTAATACTACTGAAATGATAATGGCATTCACCGATATCATGATGTTAGCCTTTCCATCGGCCAGCGAGCTTAATTCAAAATGATTGCTTGATGTGGTTCGAAACATTGTTTGAATGCCCCGCTCGGTGTTTTTAGCCACAATCTTTGGATCCTCCACCTTTGGTTCTTCAAAAACATACGGAAAAGGATCTTCTGTTTCGACTTCTTCCTGGTCTTCTTTCCGGTCTTTCTTCTTCCGAAGGCTGCCCAGGTTTTCAAGCTTTTTAGGTTCCAGGTTTTGTTGGCCGTAAGTAGTAAAATATTTATGATTTTCTAAAAAAGACACGTTGTTTTTCCGCCATTCGCTTTTGGATATTTTTTGCCCAACTAGCCATTCGCGTTCCTGTTTTAGCAACGAGCTTTTTGCTTTAAAGTCGGTTGTTGCCAGGTGATACAAGTCGGCATCGCACAGTATTTTCTCCACTTCGGATACCGGCGATTGCGGCATCCGGGTAGCTTCTATAGCCGATGATACGCGCTGTATAAGCCGCTCGTCTGCATTTTGTTTATGTAAAAACTCTTGTGCCAGGCGTATGCCTTTTTCTTCGTGCCCCGATGCGTCGCCTTCCAAATAGCCGGTATCGTGAAACCAGGCTGCAAGCAATACCACCAGCCGGTCTTCTTCGGCAAGCTGGTAGTGATCGGCCATGTAACTGCAAGCTTCCACCACGTCCTCGGTATGGCTTAAGCTGTGAAAAACAAATTCCGGCTTAACTTGTTGGGTAAATATTTCGGTTACAAAATTACGTGCATCGTATAAAAGCTGTTCATTTGTATCGTTCATAGCGGTGCGTTGTTTAATAATAAAAGTATTTAAAGATGAGATTAATTGTTCAAATGAAGTACCCGGCTTTTGCAGCACTTCTGTTTTTCTGCGTAGCAGCCCTACAAACGGGCTGTACCGAAAATACCCACCAGTCGCCCCAGGGCTACGATATGCGTATTCCGCAAAAGCGGCAACTGGGCAAAGTGCTTAACGAAATATCGGGCTTATCTTTTAACACCGACAGCAACTCGCTGATGGTTATTTCGGATAGTAAGCGCAAGATATATTCCATTAATTTAAAAACCCAAAAGCTGAGCGATTACGCCGAAAAGTTTTGGGAACAGTCTGATTTTGAAGACCTGGTTAAGCTAAAGGATACTGTTTACACGCTCATTAGTAACGGAACTATACTGGCGGTGCCCGCCCGCGCCAAAGATTCTACCGGTACCCGTGCATACCCTTTTTGGTCAGAAGATGAAAACGATTTTGAAACCCTTTATTACGACGCATCAGCAAACGGGCTGATTATGATTTGTAAGAGCTGCGCTGCTGAAAAAGGGCAACATGTTCGCACGGCTTACCGCTTTAATCTGGCAACAAAGCAGTTCGATTCTTCGGCGTTTTACACCATTAGCAGCGACAGCGTGAAAGCAGCCGTAAAAAACAACGATGCTTCTTTTAAACCATCAGCTGCGGCTATACACCCTGTAGATAAACGATTGTATATATTATCTTCGGCCGGTCAAATAATGGTTATTACCGATACGCAAGGCAATGTGCTGGAAGCTTATAACCTAAACCCTGACAGAAACCCGCAGGCCGAAGGCATTGCTTTTGCGCCAAACGGCACTATGTTTATTTCAAATGAAGGTAAATACGGAAAAGCAACACTGCATATTTATCCTTATAAACGAAAAACCCAAACGCTACCACGTAATAAATAATTATGAAAACAATCTTACCCCTACTTAGCTTTTTATTGGTGCAGCAAGCCTGCATGGCCCAAAATCAACCCGAAACAGATTCTATTCGGCAACGGATATTTTTAATTGGAGACGCCGGCGAACTAAAAGACGGCAAACACCCCGTAATTGAATGGCTGAAAAAAAACGTAGATTGGGATGACAAGAAAAATACAGCCCTTTTTTTAGGTGATAATATTTACGAATATGGCCTTCCTTCCGAAGGTGAGGCAACCTACAAGCATGCTAAAGAAATAATAGACTACCAGATGAGCCTGGTAAAAGGCAAAAAAGCAAAGGCTTATTTTGTTATGGGCAACCACGATTGGAAAAATGGTAAAATAGGTGGCTGGGATCAGGCCGTAAACCAGGAGGATTACATAAACGGCCAATTACAATCAAACATCGAAGCTTTTCCAAAAGGCGGTTGCCCCGGCCCCGATGTAATTGATATTGATACCCTGGTAGCACTTAGCCTGATTGATACCCAATGGTTTTTACACACGCACGATAAACCCGGACCCGGTTCCAACTGTGCCTCAAAAACAATAGACGAGTTTAATACAGAATTAAGCGAGGCTGTTCGGTCGCATCCAAACCAATTGATGGTGTTTGTAACGCATCACCCTTTATTTACCCATGGCGTGCACGGCGGCACTACTTACACGCTGCGTCATCACATTTTTCCGCTTACCGAACTTTCAAAAAATCTTTATATTCCACTGCCAGGTCTGGGCTCGGTTTATCCTATTGCCAGGGGCATTTTCGGAAACATTCAAGATGTAAATCATCCTTTATACCGCGGCATGGCAAAAGGCATTGAAGAAATAGCCCGCACACATCCAAGCCCAATTATTGTTTCGGGGCACGACCACAGCCTTCAGCTTGTGTTGCACGACAGTTTGTACCAGATAGTGAGCGGCTCGGGCGCAAAGGTTACAGCTGTTAATCAAAAAAGAAACAACGCCGAACTGCTTTTTTCAAGAGTTAATTATGGGTGCTCTGTTATTGAAGTAACCAAAAGCGGAAAAGTATCTACACGCTTTTTCGATGTTACCAGCCCAGATTACGGTTCTCCTCTTTTTTCTAAAGAATTGATGACGATCAAAAGAACGCTATCTGCGGCCTCGTTAGACAGCTTGCGACCCCTGCCTGACTCTATAACCGTTATGGCAAATGCAGCTCTAAAAGGCAGCGCCGTTTCGAAGCTGATGATTGGCAAAAACTACCGTGACGAATGGACCCAGCCCGTAACTGTTCCGGTACTTGATTTAGGTCAGGAGCAGGGTGGCTTGCGGCCGGTAAAAGCCGGGGGCGGCAAACAAACAAAATCGCTTCGCTTAGAAGATAAGAGCGGAAAAGAATGGTCGTTGCGTTCTATTGAAAAGTTTCCTGAAGCAGCCATACCACCCGATCTTCGGCAAACCTTCGCAAAAGATGTAGTAGAGCAGGGCATTTCAGCTTCTTACCCTTATGCCTCCCTTTCTATAGAAACCCTTGCAAAAGCCGCCGACCTGCCCACTATTCGTAGAAAGCTGGTGTACGTTCCCGACGATCCCCGGCTCGGCCGCTTTCGCCCCGACTTTTCTGAAAGGTTGGCTGTATTGGAAGAACGGGAACCTATTACCATTAAAAAAACCGATGGTACCGACGAGGTGGTGTTAAAACTGGCAAAAGATAACGACGACCATATTGATCAGCGAAGTGTGTTAAAAGCCCGACTGCTTGATAATTTTATTATGGACTTTGACCGCCACGAAGATCAGTGGCGCTGGTCAACAAGAGACACCGGGAAAGGCAAAATTTATTTTGCAATACCACGCGACCACGACCAGGCTTTTTTTGTAAACCAAGGACTTATTCCACGCTTTGCAGCAAAACCCTGGTTTGTGCCGGAAATACAAGGCTTTAGAGCCGATGCTAAAAACATTAAAACCTTTAATAAACCCGCCCGCAACTTCGACCGGTTTTTTATAAACGAGTTAGACCAACAAACCTGGGAACAGCACATAGATACCTTTTTAAATGCTATGACCGATGAAGTAATTGAAACCGCTCTTCATCAGCAACCACGCGAGGTACAACAGTTTGACATGGATGAAGTTATTTCGAAGCTTAAAAAAAGGCGCAACTTTTTTAGAGATGATATGATGGACTACTACCGGTTTATTTCTAAAGTAGTAAGCGTTACCGGCTCTAATCAAAAAGAGTTATTTACCATTTCAAAAAAAGAAGACGGAAGTGTACACGTAGTGAGCAATAAAATAGAAAAAGACGGAGTTGTCAGTTCAAAAATTTACGATCGCTTGTTTGACCCCGCAATTACAAAAGAAGTACGGATTTATGGCTTGGGTGATGAAGACCGATATGTTATTGAGGGTGGCGCTTCGCCTATTAAAATACGCATTGTTGGCGGCCCCGGAAACGATGAATTTATAAACAATGGCAGTGGCGGCAAAGTGCTGGTGTACGATGCCAGATACGAAGAAAACAAATTGAGTGGAAATACCGCCGGTATTCGGTCAAAAATATCAGCCGATCCGCAGGTAAACCGCTACAACCGGTTCGATTACAAATACAATTATATTAATCCCGGCTTATCAGTAGCATATAATGTAGACGATGGATTGTTCCTTGGAGTTCAATTTGAAGCCATAACGCAGGGCTTTAGAAAAGAACCGTATAAAACACGCCAGTTCATTTCCGGTTCGCGGGCATTTAACACGGGGGCGCTGCGCTTTAAATACGAAGGCGATTGGATAAAGGCAGTGGGCAACCAGGATTTGCTGGCACGTGCCGATGTTCGGGCGCCTGTAAACGTTACCAACTTTTTTGGGCTGGGCAACGATACGGAGTTTGATAAAACAAAGCCAGGGAAAGAAAAATATTACCGCGTTCGTTACGATTTTATTGATGCCTCGCTTCTTTTGCGCAGGCAACTGCAATCGTGGATGCGTGTGAACTATGGCGTTGGGTACCAATCTTTTAAGGTAGAAGAAGAACAAAATAAGGGCAAGTTTGTAAGCGAAACCAACGAGCTGGACCCTACTACTTTATACACCCAAAAAAGGTTTGCAGGCGCGCACCTTAAGCTGGATATTAACTCCCGAAACAACAAAGCTATTCCTACCCGCGGGTTTTTTATGGATTTTAACCTGCGCCCAATGGCTGGCCTAAATCAGGAAAGCAGCAATCTTTTGCGTGCCGATGTGGATATGCGCATTTTTGCGAGTTTGTTTTCGTTGCCTCGGCTTGTGCTTGCCTCCCGCTTTGGATGGGGCAAAAACTACGGCAATTACGAGTTTCCGCAGGCTTACTACTTAGGCGGAACCGATAACTTACGTGGCTACCGCAGAGACAGGTTTGCCGGCCGATCGGCGCTGTACAACAATACCGAACTTCGGTTTAAAGTAGCAGAATTTAGCACGTATTTATTTCCGGGAGCCTTTGGTTTGCTGGTGTTTAACGATGTGGGCCGCGTGTGGGTTGATGGCGAAAGATCGTCCGATTGGCACGTAGGTAACGGGGCCGGAATCTGGCTTGCGCCAATTAAACGGTTTGTTATTGCTGCTCATGTGGTTCGTTCTAAAGAAGAAAAGCCCACGCCTTATGTAACTTTTGGGTTCCAGTTTTAAAAAGGTTTAAAAAAGGGTTTCCTTTAGAAAACCTTTAAAAAAGGGGTACTTCGCTGCATTCAAAACTTTGTTAATCCGCTGCAATGTAGCATTGCTTTTTAGCTCAATGCTCTATTTTTGGCAACGACCATTTTTATATGAAAAATATTTTCACTTATTCTCTCCTGCTTTTTTCTTTCATTGCTTCTGCGCAGCAACAAAAAGTTGTAGCCGATAAAATTGTAGGTGTGGTTGGCGACCGTATTATTTTACAATCAGACGTAAAAAATGCCATAGCCGATGCGGCCCGCCAGGGTGGAACAGTTCCGGAAGGGGCAGAATGTATGATTCTGGAACAGGCGCTTGTATCAAAAGTTTTAATGCTGCAAGCCGTTAAAGATTCGTTGCCTGTAACAGACGAAGAAGTGGAAGCCGACCTTGACTTACGTATCAGGGAATTTGTAAGAGCTTACGGAACGCAGGAAGAGCTGGAAAAAATTGCCGGCAAAACCATTTACCAAATTAAGGATGACGCACGCGAATCAATAAAAGAAAACAAGCTGGCCCAATCCATGCAACGAAAAATTGTAGAAAATGTGCGCATTACACCTACCGAAGTAAAAGCGTATTTTGATAAAGTGCCTTCAGACAGTCTTCCATTTTTTGAATCGGAATTGGAAATAGGGCAAATAGTAGTGTATCCAAAAGCATCAAGAGAATTGGAACAATACATTATTGACGAATTAAACAATTATAAAAAGCAGCTCGAACTAAAACTTACCCCTTTTGAACAGTTAGCAAAAAGGGTATCAGAAGGCGAAGACGAAAGAATTCGCGGCCGCGAGTTTGAGATCAGCCGCACAGGCGGCCAGTTCGATCCGGCTTTTGTTTCCGCAGCCTTCCGCTTAAAAGACGGGCAGATATCTCCGCCTTTTAAATCGAAGTTTGGCTACCACATTATACAAATGGTGCACCGCAATGGCGATAATGCCTCTGTTCGGCATATACTGCGCAAACCGCCCGTAACCGATGCCGAAATTGCAGCAGGCGTTTCAAAATTAGATTCGGTTCGCGCCAAATTAATTGCCGGCACAGTAGATTTTAATACCGCCGCCGGCCGATACAGCGAAGAAGAATCGCAAAAGTTTGCCGGCGCTTTTATTACCAGCCGCGATGGAGATAGCTATTTAACCATAGATGAACTGGATAAAGATATTGTTGGCGAGCTGGATAAAATAAAAGTTGGCGAGTTTTCGCAGCCGGTAGTATTTACAAACGAACGTGGCGATAAAGGAATTCGTATCCTTTATTTAAAGTCCCGCTCCGAGCCGCACCGAATGAACCTGCGAGACGATTATAACAAAATAGCACAGGTTGCTTTGGAAGAAAAAAAGGCCATAGCATTAGATAAATGGTTAAACAACCGCATACCTACTTATTATATTATGATTGACCCTACAGTAGCGTCTTGTCCGCAATTAGAAAAGTGGGTAACTGCTTCCAAAACGGCCGCTGTGTTTTAGTAATATTTCTACAACTATTTAAAAGACTAAAGGTTTTCCTTTAGTCTTTTTCTTTTTAGCTCTTAAACGTTTTGATATTTACCAAACAAAGCATATTTTACCTCATTAAAGCCTCAATCAGCGCCCGTGCCCCATTTAGAAACTGCAAACAATCCTATACTTTCGAAAGCCGACCTGCTTTTGTTTAATGCCATTCCGCTCCCGGGTTTTATTGTAGATAAAGAACAGTTCATCATTAAGGCAGTAAACAGCCAAGCCGAAGGTTTTTTCGAAAGCAAGATTTCTGGTTTAATAAACACCCCTTTTTTAAGCCTTTTTAAAAAGCAACAAGTCGGGTTACATAAGCAAACTGCTGGCGCCGAAACCCCTTTTTTGCAAGAAACGGTAGAGTTGCTGACTTCAGACGGTAGCACAATAACCTGGGAACTTTTAGGCAAACCACTAATTATTGAAAGCAAAGAATACATCCAGGTTGTAGCAATAGATGTGACCGCAAAAAAAGCTGCGCATCAAAAATTAATAAAAGAAAAAGAAGAGTACCAGGTGTATATTACGCAAAGCTCGGAAGGTATTTTCAGGCACGAGTTTACCTCTCCAGTTTCGGTAAATACACCTATTGACGAAATTCTGGTCTGTTTAAAAAATGCTCCCATTGCCGAGTGCAACGATGTGTTTGCCCAGATGTATGGCTTTCAAAAAGCGGCCGACATTATTGGCGCAGTGCCCAACGATTTTTTGGATTGTAGTGATCCGGCAAACATCAGCTACCTGAAAACCTTTGTTGCAAACGGCTTTAAAAGTGTAGATGCCGAATCGCACGAAAAAGATAAAAAAGGAAATTCGGTATACTTTTTAAATAACCTTATAGGTATAGTGGAAGACGGCTTTTTAATCCGTATTTGGGGCACACAACGAAACATTACCGAACAAAAGCAAACAGCGGAAAAAATTAAATTACTGGCCTCTCTTGTAGAAGAAACAGCCGACGTGTTAACCTCCGCCGACCTCGACTTTAAACCAACTACCTGGAACAAAGCTGCTGAACGTATTTACGGGCTTAGCGCAGCGCAGGTGATTGGCAAAGACCTGCGGAACCATATTCAGTTGGAGTACAAAAATGCCACGCAACAAAGCGTACGGGCTACAATATCTAAAAGCGGAGAGTGGCGCGGAGAAATGCAATTTATAAGGCCAACCGACCAAAGGCTTGTCACCCTTCTGGCAACTTTTAAAACATTAAAAGACGAAAACGCAAACCTTGTTGGACACGTAATTGCAGCTACAGATATTACCGAACGCAAAGAAGCAGAACTAAAGTTGGAAGAAAGTGAAAAGCGTTTTCGTGATGTGGCCGACTCGGCACCAGTAATGGTTTGGATGTCGAACGCCGATAATGAAACCGTTTATGTAAACAAACCCTGGACAGATTTTACAGGAATCAGCATAAACAGATTCTACAGCGGC
Source organism: Chitinophagales bacterium (assembly GCA_038243445.1). Classification (GTDB taxonomy): domain Bacteria; phylum Bacteroidota; class Bacteroidia; order Chitinophagales; family Chitinophagaceae; genus Flavisolibacter. Next base: position 67,713 of record JBBSRB010000002.1, read on the forward strand.
ACCTGGCAAACTCTGGTGCACCCCGAAGATGCAGCGCAGGCTATTGACCAGTTTAATAAAAACTTCAGCCAGCACAAGCCTATAACCATCGTTTACCGGTTAAAAAAAGATTCCGGGGAATACCGCTGGGTTTTAGATACTGGCATTCCGCGCCACCTGAATAATGGCAGCTTTTTAGGCTACATAGGTTCTGTAGTAGATATTAACGATCAAAAAATAAAGGAAGACCAGTTACGCTACCAGGCCACCATTTTAGAAAATGTGCTGGATGTAATTGTAACCACCGATGTAGATTTTAGAGTAAAAAGCTGGAACCGCGTGGCCGAAGAGGTTTATGGCTATACAAAAGAAGAAGCAATAGGAAAGCTTTTTAAAGACCTGGTAGAATTACAGTTTTTTAATAACGATTACCTCCTGCTAAAGGAGGCGCTACAAAATAACACCGAGTGGAAAGGCGAGGTGTTATATCGCGGAAAAGGCAAAACCTTCAAATATTTTGTGCATTCCGTTACAAATATCTACAACGAAAAAGGAACTAAAATTGGAGTTCTTTCAGTTGGAAAAGATATAACCGACCGTAAAAACGCCGAAGAAGACCTAAAGCAAAGCGAACATTTTTACCGCAGTCTTATTGCCGATTCGCGGGATGGGATATTGTTACTCAATTCCGCCGGCGCCATCACGTTTGCATCTCCTTCTGTTACTCCAATATTAGGTTTTGAGGTTGCGGAATTAAAAGGTAAAAGCGGTTTCGACTTTATTCACAACGCCGAAAAAGATTGGGCGCAACAATCGTTTCAACTCGAAATGACGGAGCAATCAGACGTAAAGTATTTGTCTGTTAGGCTTCGTAAAAAAACCGGCGAATGGCTTTGGTGTTCGCTCAGAGGTTTTAATATGCTCGACAACCCCTACGTAAATAGTATGGTGGTTTATTTTCATGATGATACAATGCGCAAAGCTGCTACAGAAGCCTTAAAAGCCAGCGAACAGCGCTTTCGAACGCTCATCAGCGACATACAAATAGGAGTTGTTTTATACGACAGGTTTGGAAAAATTCTTTTGTGTAATAAAGAAGTGTTGCAAATGCACAACGCTACAGAGCAACAATTGATAAATACAGACCTTTACGACAGAATTGAAAAAACCTTTTATGAGGATGGCCGACCGTTTTTAAAAGAAGATCGGCCGCTGTATAAAGCCCTAAAAGAAAAAAGAACAGTGAAAGACGTGGTGATGGGCCTAAAACTTAAGGGCCATACCAAGCTAATCTGGTTGTTGATTAATACCCATCCGGTTTTAGACGAGGCAGGAAACATTGTGCATATAATTTCTTCTTTACAAAATATTACAGAAAGGAAAAACCTGCAGCAAAAGCTTCTTACAGATGGGATAAATCAACAAAAAGCGCTAACCCAGGCAACCATAGACGGGCAGGAAAAAGAACGCCAGGAAATTGGAAAAGAGCTGCACGATAACATAGGCCAACAATTAACCACTACCAAATTGTACCTCGATATGGCTCGCTCAACCAGCAGCGATTCGTCGGCCGAAATGATTAACCTTGCCATTAAAAGCGTTACCGGCATTATAAACGAAGTACGCTCCATTTCCCGCTCTTTAGTGCCGCACACGTTGGGTGATTTGGGGCTCTCCGACTCTATTTACGACCTGGTAGAAACCATTAACCGAACGCTGCCGTTAGCCATTGAATTAAACGACTTTGATTATATCGAAGAGCAAACGCCCGATAATCAAAAGCTGATGTTGTTTAGAATTGTGCAGGAGCAATTAAACAACATTGTAAAGCATTCTGGAGCAAGCAGCGTGCATATTACCTTAAGCAATAAAAAAGCAGCGCTGGTTTTACAAATTAACGATAACGGCAAAGGCTTTGACGTAATTAAAACCAAAAAAAGCCTGGGCTTAATCAATATAAAAAACAGGGCAGAATTATTTGGCGGCACCGCACAAATTATTTCGTCGTCCGGCAACGGCTGCAGTGTAATTATCACCATTCCGCACGCCCAAAAACCCTTGTTAGAACACCCAAAAACAAACCCTTTCGCAAATTAATCTTTAGCTAACTTCGCCGCTTTCTTTTTTATTAGGCTCATGAGCGATGCAATAAAACACGAATGCGGGTTAGCCTTTATGAGGCTCCGAAAACCTTTTTCATACTACCAGCAACAGTTTGGCTCTGTAACGTGGGGTTTAAGTAAGCTATACCTGTTAATGGAAAAGCAGCACAACCGCGGGCAAGATGGCGCCGGTGTAGCTGCAGTAAAGCTTAATGTAGAACCTGGTTACCCCTTTTTGTCGCGTATGCGCAGCAGCAGCAACCAATCCCTGGCAGATATTTTTTCGAAAATTGGCGAAGAATTTAATGAGCTGCAAAAGTTTAACCCCGAAATAAACCATTATCCTGGTTTAATGAAGGGGCATCTTTCTTTTTTAGGCGAGTTGCTCATTGGGCATTTGCGCTACGGCACGCAAGGAAATAACAATGTTGATTTTTGCCATCCATTTATTAAACGCAATACCATACCCGCCCGCAATTTGGTTCTTGCAGGAAACTTTAATTTAGTAAATACCGAAGAGTTATTTGAAAAAGTGCAGATAGACCCCGGCACGTTTCAATCGCAAAGCGATCTGGCAGCCATGATGGAAGTGATCTATCATTTTCTGGTAAAAGCCGATGAAGAATCGCCGGGCGTAATTGATATTATTTCTGTTTTAAAAAAAGCTGTTCCTCTTTTCGATGGCGGCTTTAACGTGGCCGGCGCAACGGGCAGCGGCATTGGCTTTGTGTTTCGGGATGCACACGGTATTCGTCCTTCTTATTATTATATTAACGAAGATGTGGTAGTGGCGGCATCGGAAAGAGCAGCCATACGAACCGCTTTTAATGTAGGCGAAAACGAAGTGCAGGAACTAAAACCCGGGCAGGCGCTAATTGTACGCGAAAACGGGATGGTTTACATGGAGCAGGTGGTAGAACCAAAAGAGCGGAAAGCCTGCTCGTTTGAACGTATTTATTTTTCACGCGGATCGGACGAAAAAATTTATAAAGAGCGCACTGCCCTGGGCTATCATTTAAGTAAGCAGGTTTTAGATGCTATTCAATACGATTTAAAAAACACTATTTTCTCGTTTATACCAAATACCGCCGAAGTTGCTTTTTACGGTTTAATAAAAGGCTGCGAAGATTATCTGAACAAAATAAAAATAGAACGCATATTATCGTGGGGAACCAGCGTAGACGAAGTAAAGCTGACCGAGATGGTAAACCGCCGGGTGCGCATGGAAAAAATTGCTATTAAAGATGTAAAAATGCGCACGTTTATTACGGCCGACACCGGCCGAAACGAAATGGTGCAGCACGTTTACGACATTACGTATGGCACTGTGCGCCGCGATATTGATACGCTCGTAGTTATTGACGATTCTATTGTACGCGGCACAACTTTAAAAGAAAGCATCATTCGAATGCTTGCACGCCTCGGGCCCAAACGCATCATTATTGTTTCTTCATCGCCGCAAATACGCTACCCCGATTGTTACGGTATAGACATGAGCAAACTAGCCGATTTTATTGCCTTTAATGCCGCCATTACCCTGCTTGCCGAAGCAGGAAACGAAAGCCTGCTGAAAGACTTATACGAACAATGCCAGCAACTTGCCGCAAAAGGAGAGTTGCATACGGTTAACGTGGTAAAACAGGTGTACAAACCTTTTTCAAACGAGGAAATCACAAACAAAATAGCACAACTAATTACGCCGCCGGGCTTAAACCTGCCGATAAATGTTATTTACCAAACTATTGAAAGCCTACACGAATCTTGTCCCAACAATTTAGGCGACTGGTATTTTACCGGCAATTACCCTACGCCAGGCGGAAACCGCGTTGTAAACAAAGCTTTTATGAATTACATGGAAGGTAAAAACGCCCGTGGATACTAAAACCTTTCCAAAAGGGGTGTATGTTTTTGTTATGGACGAAAACAAAAGAATTTTCATTTTTTAAAACCTTTATAAAAGGGGTATCACAAACAACATTAATATTTTTTCATTTTAAAGAGAGCAACTAATTTTTGAAAATGAGTACGTACAAAAACAGTTTGCCTGCTGCCGGGCATGGTGTTGTTTTTGCATAACACAACAAGTGTACAAACGTAAAACAGGTTATATGGGAAACCATTAACTTTATACCAACTACTAAAACCCATTGTATGGAAGGAAAGAAAGCGAAAATATTGTTATGCGAAGATGATCCCAATTTAGGAAGCGTACTAAAGAATTACCTGGAGCTGAACGATTATGATGTAATACTGGAACGCGACGGACGCCTTGGGTTGGCTGCTTTTCAACGCGAAAGTTTTGATTTATGCCTTTTAGATGTAATGATGCCAAACATGGACGGTTTTACATTGGCCGAAGAAATACGTGATATTAACCCCGATGTTCCCTTATTTTTCTTAAGTGCAAAAACCATGAAGGAAGATATCATACAAGGGTACAAGCTGGGCGCCGACGATTACATTACAAAGCCTTTCGACTCGGAAGTGTTGCTGCATAAAATAAAAGCCATTTTAAAAAGAAACGAAGAGCTGAACCGCGAATCGGAAAACAAAGAATTTGATCTGGCCTCTTATCATTTTAACCCCAAGTTGCGCCAGTTAACAGTAAATGGAAAAACGCAAACGCTTTCGCCAAAAGAAAACGAATTGTTGAAAATGCTTTGCGAGCACATGAACGATTTATTGCCGCGTGAGCAGGCATTAAAACGAATTTGGGGCAGCGATACTTATTTTAACGGCCGTAGCATGGATGTGTATATTGCCAAGCTGCGCAAATACCTGCGCGAAGATGGGGATATTGAAATTGTAAATATTCATGGAAACGGCTTTAGGCTGGTGGTGCAAAATACGCCAGGCGCTTAAAAAAAGCCAGCTCTCTGCCCCCTCCGAAGAAGTCCAAAGTCCTTCCTACCGACAGGGGAACTTAGGTTAATGTGTCTTTTTGAGTACATCATTATTTTTGATTTTGTCTGTTGAAATAGCCTTTTTTCAAGGTTTTAAATAGATTTAGTAAAGCATTTTTCGAATTGTTTTGCGGAAATGGTAAGTTTCTTGAAGGAGAATTCCAGCACCAGAAACCTTCAAAAAAGGGTCGTCTCAAAAGGATTACAAATAAAGATTCTGAAACCTAACATCCCCTTTTAGGGAGACAGCGGGCTGAAAAGTGTACCATTGGCGCCATACAGCGGCGGCGTTTTGCCCAGGTGCTGATAAGCTTTTTCCGTTGCCTCGCGGCCGCGCGGAGTTCTTTTTAAAAAACCTTCCTGTATTAAAAAAGGCTCATACACTTCCTCTATTGTTCCGGCTTCTTCGCCTACCGAGGTGGCAATTGTGGTAATGCCAACCGGGCCGCCTTTAAACTTTTCAATAATAGAAAGTAAAATACGGTTGTCCATATCGTCCAAACCATGCTCATCTACATTAAGCGCTTTTAACGAATGTTGGGTAATTCCCAAATCAATTTGTCCGTCGTTAAGTACCTGAGCAAAATCGCGAACGCGGCGCAACAAACCATTAGCAATTCGCGGCGTACCGCGGCTGCGGCGGGCAATTTCGCCGGCTGCATCGCTTGAAATGGTTACAGCTAAAATACCAGCTGCACGAAGAATGATTTTCTTTAAAGTAGTAGAATCGTAATATTCCAGACGGGATTTTATGGCAAATCGCGAAAGCAGCGGCGCCGTTAACAATCCGCTTCGGGTGGTGGCGCCAATTAAAGTAAAAGGGTTGAGGTTAATTTGAATACTTCGGGCATTGGGGCCGGTGTCAATCATAATATCAATCTTGTAATCTTCCATGGCAGAGTACAAGTATTCTTCAACTACATTACTTAACCGGTGAATTTCATCAATAAATAAAACATCGTTTGCCTGAAGGTTCGTCAGCAATCCAGCTAAATCGCCCGGCTTTTCTATCACCGGCCCCGATGTTTCTTTTATGTTTACGCCCAGTTCGTTAGCCACAATGCGGGATAAAGTAGTTTTCCCCAAGCCCGGAGGGCCATGAAATAACACATGATCCAACGCTTCGCCACGAAGCTTGGCAGCTTTTATAAAAATGCGAATGTTTTCGATGATCTGCGGCTGACCGGAAAAATCTTCAATTTCGCGTGGTCGAATACCGTTTTCAAACTCTTTTTCGGCGGCCGTAACCGGCTCTTTTCCTGTATTTAATATAGGATTGCTCATAATTTGGAATAGCGTAAAGCTACTGAAGTTCCCAAAATTTTTAGCATAAATAAATATAATCGTTGCTTAAATCTGGGCGGTTTAGATGTTTAAGTACCCCTTTTTTAAAGGTTTTAAATTATGACTATTGCGCATAGCGCATCATGTTCAACATTAAATCTCCATCCGGGCAATTGGTTAAATAAGATTCCTTTTCTGCGTATGCGCACACGCCGGGGTAATCGCCTTTGCCTTCACCAAAATCCACGATTATTTGAAAGTGCAAATGCGGCGGCCAATGTCCGTTTTCTGCGGCTTCGCCAAATGAAGCAATCCATTGACCTTTTTCAATAGTTTGCCCTTCGCGTTTATCTTCTATAGATTTTAAGCTTAAGTGTCCATACAAGGTATGAAAGATCAGATCATCAAGCCTGTGTTGTAAAATAAGCGTGGCGCCATAATCGCCAAAGGCCGCGTTAAAGGCAAAGCTGTGTACAGTTGCTGAAAGCGGAGCATATACGGGCGTTTCGGCTGCGCCCCAAATATCAACGCCAAGATGAAGGCGGCGCGGAGCAGCCCCCTGTCCCCTCCGAAGAAATCCGGAGTCCTTCGGACCGGTGGGGGAACTTAGATTTAAGCTTTCTTTTTTGTTATGTTGATTGTTTAAAGAAGAAAGTATTTGTTGAATGACGTTTTCTGTATTGTGCAGCACTTCGCCGTTGGTGAAACGAATGACACGGAAACCTAGTTGGTTCAATCTTCCCGTTCGGTCGCCATCGCTTATTTGGTGTTCGGGCAGCTGGTGAATTGAGCCATCAATTTCAATAATCAGTTTGTCTTTTAGACAAACAAAATCAGCAATAAACCGATTAATAATATGTTGTCTTCTAAATTTATAATCCTCGAGTTTTTTCGTTCTTAGTAATTTCCACATCACCTCTTCTGCTTCTGTCGGCTGCGCCCGATGTTTCAGCACAAAATCTTTTAATAATCCATACATAAATGGATCTGCATATCTATAACCTACGGTTTCTTCTTCAATTGTAGGAGCAAACTCGTCTTCCCCTTCCCACCGGGAAGGGGCTTCAGCACCATCTTCCACACTCAAAAAAGTTGTTGGGGTTGGGCTGAAAAGGCTACTTCTTTTGTAAATAGTACGGTGCTCGGCGTAGCCACCAATGCCATACAAAGCGCCCGCCCCTTTTAGTTTTTTATTAATGTATTGAGAAAACAAGCCCGTATCATTCAAAATGTCTTCGGATAACGCTTTGTTGTTTTCTGTAAAATCCAGCTTCAGCAGCTTATCCTCCGCTGGGTTAAACGGCACAACAGCAGCAAAACCGCCTGTGTAATTTCTTATCTTTTCTATTAATTCCTGCGTTTTAAACATGCCGGTTTCAGTAACTTTAATGGCTATAAAACTAAAGCCTTTTTACATGAGAAAAATCGCCCTCTTCTTTTTATTCGCCGGCATGCTCTTTACCGCCTCGGCACAGGAAAGTGCTTTGTGGATGCGCTATCCCGCCATTTCTCCCGATGGTAATACCATTGTTTTTGGTTATAAAGGAGATTTGTATAAAGTGCCTGCCACAGGCGGCGAAGCGCACCCGATAACCTTGCACGAAGCCCACGAATATATGCCTGTGTGGAGCCGCGATGGAAAATGGATTGCTTTCGCATCCGACCGTTACGGAAACTTTGATGTGTATGTTATGCCCGCCGGGGGCGGCGAAGCCCGAAGGCTTACTTTTCATTCGGCTAACGATGTACCGTACGATTTTACGCCTGATGGCAAAGCGGTTTTGTTTGGCACCGCCCGAAACGACGTGTATACTTCAGCCCGTTTTCCTAACCGTGGCCTTTTTCAAAAGCTTTACCAGGTGCCGGTAACCGGCGGCCGCTCGGTTATGTATTTATCAGCAGGTTCCGAATTTGCAAAGTTTAATGCCAAAGGCGACAAACTTATTTTTCAGGATAGAAAAGGGTACGAAGATGCGTGGCGTAAACGACATACATCTGCCGTTACAAGAGATATTTGGGTGTACGATATAAAAAACGGGGAGTACACGCAAATTTCTCAATTTGAAGGCGAAGACCGCGAGCCCGTTTGGGGCACAGGCGATAATGCCGTTTATTATTTAAGCGAAAAAGGAGGCGCGCAAAACATTTATAAAACAACTGTTTCTAACAAAGAGGCTACGCCCATAACCACCTTTAAAGATCATCCGGTGCGGCACTTAACCCGCTCTGACAATGGAACATTAGCGTTTACCTACGATGGCGCTTTATATACAATGACCGAGGGAACATCACCCAAAAAAATAGCCGTAACCATTGGTACCGATACGCGTACAAACGCCGAAAAGATTTTACCTATTAACACAGGTGTTACACAAACAGCACTTTCGCCAAACGGAAAAGAGATTGCCTTTGTAGTTCGCGGCGAAGTGTTTGTTACATCCGTAGAGGGCGGCATTACCAAACGCATTACCAACACGCCGCAGCAGGAGCGCAATGTAGCCTTCAGCCCCGACGGACGATCTATTTATTACTCCACGGAACGCGGCAACAGCTGGGATATTTACCGCGCCTCTATCAGCCGGGCACAGGAACCCTATTTTTATACTTCTACAGTTATTACCGAAGAACCGCTGATTGCAACCGGAGCCGAAGAATTTCAACCCGAGCTATCGCCCGATGGAAAAGAAATAGCATATTTGGAAGAACGCAATCTTTTAAAAGTATATAACATTGCTTCTAAAAAAAGCCGCACCATTGTTCCAAAAGGCGTAAATTTTTCTTATGCCGATGGCGACCAGTACTTTACCTGGTCGCCGGATGGTAAATGGCTTGCCTTTAATTCTGCCGAAGGCAAATGGGGCTCTTCGGAAGTAGCCATAATGAATGCCAGCGGAAACGGCGAACGGCGCAATGTTACCCAAAGTGGTTTTTTTGATGGCGCTCCAAAATGGGCCTTTGGTGGCAAAGCGCTGCTTTGGACTACTGACCGCGACGGAAAAAAGCCACTTGCTTTTCAGGGCGCTCGCGAAGTGGATGTATATGCCATGTTTTTTGACCAGGAAGCTCACGATAAATTTAAGCTGACAAAAGACGAGTTTGCCTTGTTAAAAGAAAAGGAAGAAGCGGAAAAAGAAGGCGCGAAAAAAGATACAACAGGCAAAATTGCACCGCCTCAAAAAGGCTGGATACCCCTTTTTGAAGGGTTAGACAACCGCAAAATGCGCCTGACTATTAACTCGGGAAACATATCGGATTACGTATTAAATAAAGATGGCGACAAACTGTATTTTTTAGCCCGGATGGAGAAAGGCTATGATTTGTGGATGACTAATCCAAGAACAAGGGAAACAAAACTGGTAGCGAAACTGGATGGCGGACCAGCCGGCCTTGACGTTTCGAAAGACGGTAAATACCTGTTTGTAGTCAGCGACGGAAAAATGATGAAAGTAGAAGCCGAAGGCGGCAAAGTATCGCCGGTTACTGTTAATGGCGAAATGGTTTTAAAAGCCGATAAAGAGCGTGAATACATTTTTGATCATGCGTGGCGGCAAGTGGCTAAAAAGTTTTACGACCCAAAAATCCATGGTTTAGATTGGGACAAGTACCATGCAGATTACGCCAAATTTCTACCTCATATTAATAACAACTACGATTTTCAGGAACTGTTGAGCGAGTTTTTAGGTGAGCTGAACGCATCGCATACAGGTGGCCGCTACTCGCCGCAGAATACTACCGGCGATGCCACGGCAAGCCTTGGTTTGCTGTACGACGAAAGCTGGACAGGCGATGGAATTAAAGTGGCCGAAGTGCTGGAAGGCGGCCCTTTTATTAATGCCCGTACAAAAATTGGCAAAGGTGTTATTATTGAAAAAATCGATGGCGAAGAAGTTACTTCCAACATGGATTGGTCAAGAATGCTAAACAGAAAGAACGGTAAAAACACGTTGTTAAGTCTTTACGATCCACAAACAAAAACCCGGTGGGAAGAAACCACAAAACCCATTACACAAGGCGAAGAACAAGGCTTGCTGTATACACGCTGGGTAATTAATAATCGTAAAAAGGTAGAGGAACTTTCGGGCGGTAAAGTGGGCTACGTACACATACAAGGCATGAACGACGGAAGCTACCGCAGTATTTACGAAGATGCGTTGGGCAAAAATGCCGACAAACAAGCCCTGGTAGTGGATACGCGTTTTAATGGCGGCGGTTGGCTGCACGATGATTTGGTAACGTTTTTCAGCGGTAAAAAATACCTCGATTTTTCGCCGCAGGGCGCTATTGCCACTTCGGGCGAACCGCGCAATAAATGGACGGCGCCTTCCACTGTTTTAATGAGCGAAGGCAACTATTCCGATGCTTTTATATTTCCGTATGCATACAAGCAATTAGGCATTGGTAAGCTTATTGGAATGCCGGTAGCAGGCACAGGCACCGCCGTTTGGTGGGAAACGCAAATTGATCCAACCATTGTTTTTGGCATACCTATGATAGCCACCATTGGTAAAGAAGGCCGCCCAACCGAAAACCTGCAACTGGAGCCCGACATTAAAGTGGCTAACGATTACAAGGCTGTTTTAAGCGGACGGGATCAGCAACTGGAAGCGGCGGTAAAAGAAATGCTGGAAGAGCTTAAACGAAATAAAGACAAGAAAGGATTTTAAATCTCATAAGCAAGCCTCACCTTTTGGTGGGGCTTTTTAATGCTTTTTGTTGGTTTTGTTTAAGATGAAGTACACCCTTTTTTAAAGGTTTTTTGCAAACTGAAACTGATTTTTCAAGGCTGGAATTTCTCGCCATTCCGCTGCTTAATCCTTTTATAATATCTAAGTTCTAAATTATTTTAAAAAAGTTTGAAAAATAGCACATAAAAAAACCCCGGAATACCGGGGTTTATCTTGGGAGCGAGACAAATATAATTAATACCTGTTGTTGTAACCACCGCCGCCGCCGCTGTTACCGCCACGGTTTCCACCGCCGTAACCACCGCCGCCATTGCTGCGTGCAGGTCTGTCTTCTTTAGGTTTTGCTTCCATTACTTTAATGTTTCTACCTTCAATGGTAGCGCCATCTAATTCAGCAACTGCTTTTTTAGCTGCTGTATCGTCAGACATTTCGACAAAACCAAAACCACGAGACTGGTTGGTCATTTTGTCCATAATAACTTTGGCAGAAGTTACTTCGCCATACTCTGTAAAAAACTCTCTTAAGTCTTCATCTTGTACGTTGAAGCTTAAGTTTGAAACGTAAATGTTCATGATTCTAACTAAATAATAAATGATTAATTATCTGGGCGAGGCAAGCAATTGAAGGAAACTAACTGACGAAGAATTTCTTAACAGATTAATTGACTTTTAACTAAATGCGATGCTCAAACTGACTCTACAAAAGTAAATCATTTTTTCAAATAAAAACATAAATAAAAAATGGCGCGCCCCTTTTATTAAGGTTTATTTGGCAATAACGCCCAAAGTCTGCATTGCATCTGTCCGTTTAGGGCAAAAAAGATAAAAATTAGGGTAAAGTAAAATAGCGATTTTGTTTTAAATGCCGTGACGCAACAACCAAGCGCATTAATTGGTTTAAAATAGAAAAAGAAATTTTTCAACTACCTCAACAATGGCACGTAATTTATATGTAATTATAAACGACGTTATGAAAAAGACCTCTTTTGATGCAAACGAAAACTTAGATCCCTACCAAAACGGCCAATCAGATGCAGAGAAATTGATGCGCCGCCATTTACAAACGCCTGGTGATATAATTACAGATGACGATTTGAACAAGTTGCGCGCCACCCCTGCGGAAACCGAACAGGAAAACAACAGGATAAGCGATAAAGAAATAGAAAAAGAAGATACAGGAGCGCAAAAAATTGTGCCCTGGGATGTTATTGGAGAATAGACGGATTGTACAAAAAAAGACCCTTTTTCAAGGGTTTCTTTTTAGGCTCCTGGCTTTTATTTCTTGCTTTTTTCTTTTGCCGCTTTTTGTTCAAGCCGTTTGTTTTCTTTCATAATTTGCCAGTACTCTTTTCCGTAATCCACCAATATCTCGGCGCCAGCCGGTATCTCTCTAACTGCTTCTACAAACACCCGCAAACCATCAATAATATAAACGCAATTATTTTTAAATCCTTTTATCCGGGTAAAGCCGTTTGCATCATTTGCATACCGCGCCTTGGCTTTTAGGTAAGGCCGGGCATCAATGGTGTGATACTGTTTTACTCTAAATAAATAAGCATTTCGGCCTTCATCTTTATCGGCTTCTTTCCAGGTAGTAATTCGTCCTTTGTACTCTATTACCAGCGAGCCTTTTGCAATGGCTTCTTTTGTAAATAATCCTAAACCCGATCCGGGAATGGTAGACGTTTTTACTTCCAACTGCTTTTCCAATAATGCCATGCAACCTTTTTTGTACAATGCAACTTACAACGATTAAAAAAACGACAGATTTTAAATTTAGCTTATCGTTCAATAACTTTTATTAACGTGCCTTTTGTTACCCTGTCGTTTCTTCTCATTCCATTTAAAATGCCCATTTCCTCAAGGCGCTTTTCAGGCATGCCGTAGCGACGCATTGCCTGTTCAAAAGATTCGTCTTGCGTTACGGTTTTAATGCGCACACGTTCGGGCTGCCGGTTTAATTTAGATGATTCGGTTAATTGCCTAAAGCTTTGCATGGTGTTATTAAAATAAGGCACGTAAGCATTAAAATCAGATTGGTTGGCTGCGCCCAGAAGATGATAAATAGCACCGCCGTATTGTATGAAGTAAGATAAAGTGCGAACGATTGGAGCTTGCTGTTGTTGTTGTTGCTGCTGCTGCTGATCGGCCACTACTGCCAGTGCAGGTAAACCATTTACCGAAACTTCTCTGGACTCGATAGCCTGCAGCTTATAGTTTTGTAAAGCAGTACTGGCAGCCTGCTGCAACGATGTGCCTTGAGCCAGGGTTAAAAACATTAATGCCTTTCCATCTTTTGGTGCCATTTGCACCTGCTGCGGTGTGTTTTGATAGTTCCAGTTTGCAGGCACATTAAATTGAAATTTTAATTGGGGATGATAAAAAACGTTGTTTTCTAAAAAGCCCTGGTTTGGATCTTCGCCATATATAAGTCCTTCAATTCTTCTTAAATAAGCGTCTCTGTTTACTTTTAAATTGGTGGTATTTAGTTTTTGTTTCCATTCTGTTGCAAGCCGTGCCACTGTTTCATGTCGCTCGCCCGGGTTGGGGTGAGTAGATAAAAAGTTGGGTAATTCTTCTGCACCACTTGCCTCGCTTTGGCGCTCCAGCGTGCTAAAAAAATCCGACATTTCTGTAGCATCGTAACCAATTTTAGTAGAATATTCCACTCCTAATTCGTCGGACTGGCGCTCGGCGTCGCGTCCAAATTTCAAAAACAACAAACCCAATCCTTGGGAAGCAGCTTCCCCAAATTGCGCCAGTTGCGGGCTTACCACCATGGCACCAATTAAACCTAATTGTCCCAGTGTTGCTTTTGTTTGTTGCGATACGGTGTGGCGGGCCGTAATATGTCCAATTTCGTGGCCAAGCACGCCGGCAAACTCTGCTTCGTTATTAAAATGCGCCATAATTCCACGGGTAAAATATACATAACCTGGTATAGCAAACGCATTCAAAACTTCGGAATCTACAATCCTAAACTCATAAGCTATATTTGGCCGGTGCGATACGGCAACCATTTCTTTACCCTTTTGGTTAATAAAATTTTGCAGCTCCTGGTTCGGGTACAAGCCATACTGTGCTACAATTTGCGGGTCGGCTTCTCTACCCATTGCCAACTCTTGCTCCTCAGACATTAATACCACCTGGCGTTTGCCGGTAACAGGGTTGGTAGCGCAAGATTGAACAAGGAAAAAAGCGGCTGCCAAGTAACTAAATATAATGTATTTTTTCATGTGCCTTTTTTTGCAATAGTGTATAAATTAAGAGCAGATGAGCAACAGAAGAAAAGCAAAAATCTTTGTTTGTTGCATGTTAAAACTCATCGGTGCAGAATATGAATTTGCAAAGGTCATACCAAGAGAATAGCACCTACCCTTTTAGATGCCTTTTGGAACTTGTAAAAACATTTTTATAATATGACAAAGATTGGCTTATTATCAGATACGCATGGCTGGTTGGACGAAAAAGTATATAAGCATTTTAGCCTTTGCGATGAAGTGTGGCACGGCGGCGATTTTGGTTCAATAGAAATAGCTAACCAGTTAAGAAGTTGGACGCCACCATCTGGTAAAAAGCCCATTATAAAGGGTGTTTGGGGCAATATTGATGGAAGCGATGTACGTAGCGAGTTTGAAGAAGTGTTGGTGTGGAACTGCGAAGACGTACCGGTGTATATGACGCATATTGGAGGTTATCCAAACAAATACGCACCCGGCATTAAGCAAGCCTTAATAAACAATGAATCAAAATTATTTATAAGCGGGCATTCGCATATTTTAAAAATTATGTACGACGATAAAGTCGGCTGTTTGCACATAAACCCCGGTGCTGCCGGAAAACAAGGCTGGCATAAAGTGCGAACGTTGGTTACGTTTATCATTGATGGCGCCAACATTAAAGATTGTAATGTTATTGAATTGGGATCGAAATAATTTGAAGCACGGTTGGAAAACACATAAAAAAGGGGTCCTCATCGAACCCCTTTTTTGAATGTTTTAAAACCATCCTCTGCCTTCACCAATTTCGCGGATGGGCCAAGGAATAGATGCAATCATAATAATAAGAGCCAACAGGTAGTAAATAAAGGTGCGGCGATGCCTAGTTTTATGCGACGCATTTTTTTTGCCTTGCGCTTTTCCAATATGAATTAAAACAATGGCTATCAGCATGCCTACCAAATGCTCTACCGAAAAAAAGCGGGCTGTAGGGTTTTTCATTACTTCGCCCATTCCGCCAGAGCTTTCTATTACTTTAGTGCCCCAGTTGCCTGCAAAATATAAAATCAATCCTATTAACAACATCAGGTCGGTAATAATCATTAAAAACAGCCCTATTTTTTTATCTTGACCAGTAAAGTTTCGGTTACCGGCAGTGGCGCTTCTAACAATAGCAACGATTAAAAGCAACAACAAAATCCAACGGCCGCCACTGTGCGCAGCTACTAAAATATCTAAATAATTATTATACATGCGTTTGATTTAGGTTGCGCCAAAACTACAATAAAAAAGGCACGAACTACGCTCCTTACAGCGCCACATCAGCACACAAACAAAGGGCACTTTATTTATGCCTTTTTTAACGAGCAATACACCAAAATTCCTTTTCCAAAACTTTAAAAATCTAGCCCAACTACCAACAATTAATCTTCCCAATCTGCAATAAAAAGGTTGGTATCCCTTGTGCCGCCATTGTTTCGGTTGCTCGAAAAAACAACTTTTTTTCCATCTGGGCTAAACATCGGAAACGCATCAAAGCCTTTATCGCGGCTTACTTTTTCTATGTTGCTTCCATCGGCATTTACAGTGTACATGTTAAAAGGAAAACCACGCGGGTACTCGTGATTGCTGCAAAAAATAATGCGACCATCGGGCATAAAATTAGGCGCCCAGTTGGCTTGTCCCAACGAAGTAATCTGCCTGGCGTTGCTGCCATCGCTATTGGCGGTCCATACTTCCATTTTTGTTGGCGCCACCAAACCTTGCTGCAGCAGTTCTTTATATTCCTTTATTTCATCGGTGGTTTGGGGGCGGCTTGCGCGCCATACAATTTTACTTCCATCGGGGCTAAACCACGCGCCACCATCGTAGCCTAATTCATGGGTAAGCTGTTTTACGGTTGCCGTTTTTAAATCCATTATGTACAAATCCAAATCGCCTCCGCGGGTAGAAGTAAAGATCATTTGGCTTCCATCGGCCGAAAGAGTTGCTTCGGCATCGTAACCGGGTGTAGAAGTTAATTGCTTTATTTGTTTGCCCCCGGTATCAGCAATAAAAATATCGTAGCTGCTGTACACCGGCCAAATGTAGCGGTTGCCATATTTTGCGCGGTCGGGCACGGGCGGGCAATCATCGCTGCCATTGTGGGTAGAGGCATAAATAATATGTTGGTTATCACTTGTAAAAAATGCGCAGGTAGTTCGGCCTTTTCCGCTGCTAATCATTTTATACACAAATGGCTCGCCCCTTTTTGGCACCTTTCCCATAAAAATCTGGTCGCACGGAACACCATCTTTTATGGAAGTACGCTGAAACACAAGGTAGTTACCATCATAGCTCCAGTACGCTTCGGCATTATCGCCGCCAAAAGTTAACTGCTGAATGTTTTTGAAATGGGTTTCTTCGGGGTACAATACCGTATCGGTAAAATGTGCAACACCATCTGCGTTTTTAGGTGTAAAAAAACCCGACACAAGCAGTAGAAAAGAAGAAAAAAAAGTTGCTAAATAGTGCATTAAAAATTGTATTTAATTAGTGTTGATCTTTTTGTTTCCGCTAAAAATCAGTTCTTTTTCTTTTAATGAAAAGAAAAAAGCTTACTCTTTTTTTAGCTTTTTTTCCGAGCGATTTTATACCTTTTTTGCATGTTTTCACTACAAAAAATTGTTTTTAAAAAACTGTTTGGTTTAAAATCACTGGTGCAAAAATAATCGTTTGGCAGATGGTAATTTTTTAGCTTTGGCAATGCGCTCATCTTTCTTTGGCTTGTTATTGCTGCCAATTTTTTTAGGTTGTACACAAAACGAAAAAACCAGTTCTGTTTTGAACCAACCTCTTTTTGCAGCGTTAACCGACAGTATTAAACAAGCGCCAAACAGCGCCGAACTTTACTATAAAAGAGGTGTTTTATTGTACGGCGAAAAACAAATAGATTATGCCCGCGCCGACATTGAAAAAGCCTGGAGCCTGGAGGCAAAAGAAGAATATGGATTAAGTCTTTACCGGTTGCACAAACAAACAAACATCGATTCGGCAATTTATTTTTTAGAAACGGCACTTCAAGAAAAACCCAATTACCTGGCCTTACAGGTGGCGCTAGCAAAAGCTTATTTCGAAAAAAATAACTTTGAAAAAGCACTTGCCCTTTGCAATAATATTTTGGCACAATATCCATCGCAGTTAGATGCGCTGCTGTTAAAAGCTGACGTGTTAACGGCGCAACAGAATAATGGAGAAGCCACAACTGTTTTGGAACAAGCTTACTTGCTAGCCCCTTTTGATGCCGAGCTGGCGCACCAGCTTGCGTTTAAATGGGCCGAAGAGAAAAATGAAAAAGTACTTGCTCTTTCCGATTCGCTTTTAAAAGCTGATGTAAAAGGCACTCATGCAGAGCCTTTCCTTTTCAAAGGCATTTATTATTACAATATAAAAAACAACGCGGCTGCATTGAAAGCGTTTAATGATGCAATTATTAAAGATTACGCATTTTTAGATGCACACATGTATAAAGGACAACTTTTTTATAATGAAAAAAAATACGCTGAAGCCTATAAAACATTTCAGCTTGTAACCACCATTACGCCTACTTATGCCGACGCTTATTTTTGGATGGCTAAATGCCAGGAGGTGGTTGGCAATACAAAAGATGCCTTGTTAAATTACCAGCGAGCCTACGAGTTAGATAAAAGCCTGGAAGAAGCAAAAGAAGCAGCGCAACGTTTAAAATAGTTTCTTTTTAACCGTCTAACAGCACCCTTTTTGATGGGTTTTTTGAGAAATAAAGAGCCCGTCCACTTTTTAATATTCAATACTTTTGCGCTATGCTTCAAATATCTACACGCGGGCAGGAAATGCCCCCTTCTCCCATTAGAAAATTAGTGCCGTTCGCCGAGGCTGCTAAAAGCAGGGGCGTACATGTTTTCCATTTAAACATTGGGCAGCCCGATGTAGAAACGCCACCCGCTATTTTAGATGCGGTGCGAAATGCTGACATTAAAGTATTGGAATACAGCCACAGCGCCGGCAACGAAAGCTACCGGCGCAAGCTTACTCAATATTACAAACGGGTGGGCATTGATGTTTCTCACGAAGAAATAATGATAACTACCGGTGGGTCGGAAGCTATTATGTTTGGCTTTTTTACTTGTTTAAACCCGGGAGATGAAGTAATTATTCCCGAGCCATATTATGCCAATTACAATGGCTTTGCCGTGCAGGCCGGCGTAAAAGTAGTGCCTATTACATCACATATAGAAAACGGATTTTCACTGCCACCCATTTCGGAATTTGAAAACGTAATTACTCCTAAAACAAAAGCCATTGTTGTTTGCAACCCAAATAATCCCACAGGATATTTGTACAGTGCCGATGAAATGGAAGCCTTAAAAACCATTTGTTTAAAGCACGATCTATTTCTTTTTTCCGATGAAGCTTACCGCGAGTTTTGCTACGATGGCGCCTACATTAGCGCTTTGCACCTAACCGGCATGGACGAGCACGTGGTATTGATGGATACAGTAAGCAAACGCTACAGCGCCTGCGGTGCAAGGCTCGGTGCTTTTGTAACAAAGAATAAGGCAGTGTTTGCGGCTGCCATGAAGTTTGCACAAGCACGCCTGAGTCCGCCCGGTTTAGCCCAGATATTGGGTGAGGCTGCAGTGGATTTACCCGAATCGTATTTTGATAAGCCAAAGGCTGAGTACCAGTTGCGCCGCGATTTGCTGGTGGCGCGGCTAAATGGCATGGAAGGCGTTTTTTGTCCTAACCCGGGCGGCGCCTTTTACGCTATTGCCCGACTGCCCGTTGAAAATGCTGATGATTTTTGCCAATGGCTTTTGGAGTCGTTTTCTCATCATAAAAAAACAGTTATGCTGGCGCCTGCCTCCGGCTTTTACGGCACCGAAGGATTAGGCAAAAATGAAGTTCGGCTAGCTTATGTTTTAAACCGACAGGCTTTGGCCGAAGCAATGGATTGTTTGGAAGAAGCATTAAAGCAATACCCTGGCACCTTAAAGCAAGTTGCTGCATTAAGCAAAGTAGGCGCGGTGTAATGCCTTTGTGTAATTTCATACTCATTTCACCCCATACGTAAATTTTCAATAAAGCCTTTTATACCTTAAAGAAGGCTTTATTTATTATTGATTTTCAGGAGTTTGCAGGCACAAGTATTGCATTTGATGATTTGAAAAAGACAAGCATCATTTTTTTATCATCTTTTTAAAATATTAAATTATGGCACATAACGATCAATACGGAAGCTGGCATGCCGACAATGAATTTCAGCCCCATGAAGGTGGCAGCGGCGTAGTAAATGTTGGCAACAACGAGCGTATTGTTAGCGCTGCATTAGGCGCTTTCCTACTTTCCTCGGGGCTAAGCAATTTATTAAAACATCCAATTGAGGGCTTGGTTAAAACGGCTTTAGGCGGCGCCCTGCTCTATCGCGGTGCATCGGGTAATTGCCCGGTGTATAGCAGCATGGGCAAAACAAAAGGCGTTTCCTCTACTTCGGCTGTTAACATCCGCACCAGTTTAATGGTAAATAAACCAAAAGACGAGGTGTACGCTTTTTGGCGCAAGCTGGAAAACCTTCCGCTTTTTATGAAACACCTGGCATCGGTTACTGAAATTGATACCAAACATTCTCATTGGGAGGCAAGTTTGCCCGGCGGAATTGGAAAAGTAAAATGGAATGCAGAAATAGTAAAAGAAGAAGAAGGATATATGATTGGCTGGCAATCTATCTCTAATTCAATGATAAACAACGCGGGCAAAGTAACATTTACCGATGTATTAAACGGTCAGGGAACGGAACTGGATGTTATAATTTCGTACCATCCGCCTGCAGGAGAAATAGGATCTGGCGTAGCCAAACTACTAAACCCTGTGTTTGAAAAAATGATACGGCAAGACGTGATGAATTTTAAAGAATATATTGAAACAAAACATACATCGCAACCACCAGTTAGTGCTGCTTCTAATAACTCGGGGGCTGCAACCGGCGCACCTGCTATTACCACCCCACCCGAAAATAGCTGGAGCAGTGGCGATAACAACGGTGGTCAGCAAAACCGGCCAGGTATGTAAGTAAACCATTTGTAACAAGCGCATGTGCCAGTTGCAATCAAGAGGAAAGGTGATAAAGTAGTTCTTTATCACCTTTCCTCTTTTAACGCGTTAATTTTATAAAAACAGCACAAAAGATAAAAATGCTTTGCTTATTTTTGCGCTCCTTTTGCCGAGGTAGCTCAGCTGGTTAGAGCACAGGATTCATAACCCTGAGGTCGGCAGTTCAAGTCTGCTCCTCGGTACGCTTTAAAGCCCAGTACGAAAGTTCGGGGCTTTTTTGTGCTCTTATACTTAAATTCCGCTTTTTGAGCCTACCTTCTGCGTAAAAACACAGGTGTTGCTTTCCAAAATCCTTAGGAATAAAAGTTGCAACTACTAACATCTTTTCCGTTTTTGAGTAAAGCAGATGATAACCATAGCAAGCGATATAGAAAACTTGGGGCCAATCCAACCTGCACATACATCATTGTTTAAAGCTAAAAACAAGGATGGCGAGGTAACCATTGTAAAGGTGTTACCCTTTTCGGTACGTTTTAACGATGAGCATTTCCTTTATTTTCAACAGGCGCTGGAGAAATTGCGCCAGGTACACCGCGAATTTGGCACCAGCATTCCCCGAATTATCAGTTCGGGCATTACACTTACCGGCTCGTTTCCGTACTACCAAATGGAGTTTATAGAAGGCACCAGTTTAGAAGAGTTGACAAAGGAGCGGCAGCAGCCGCTATTTACTATTAGCGAACTAATAAACCTTGCCGAGAGGGTATCGTGGACTTTGTTACATTGCCACAATGCAGGAATTATACACGGCGATATAAAAGATACAACCATACTTTTTAACGAACATACCGGAAAATATACGTTGGTGGGTTTTGGAACCTGCTTTTTAACGGGCGAGCAACAACAAACGTACACAAAACTCGAAAGTCACAATTTTTTTGCAGCACCGGAAAAGCAAAAAGGAACGCTTCTGTTTGAAACAGATGTTTACCAAATTGGTGTATTACTTTACCTGCTGCTTACCGGCGTTGCGCCGCCAAAAGAAATTGCCGGCGAATCATACGACTTTGCACAACGGGCCTTAGCAGCAAGGCGGGTGTTATTTCCCGAAACCTGGTTGGAAGAGGAAAAGGAACGTGAGACATTATTACCCTCGTGGTTTTTGCCCATGATTGAAAAGTGTTTACATCAGCGCCCCGAGGACCGGTTTTACAGTGGCGTGGACTTGTATAATCATATATTATTTCATCATAAATTTCCGGTAGAAAAGAAAGTGCGGTTGGGCGGCAGCCGAAAAAAAGCGCCCTACTCAGGACTGAAAAAAGAAACGCTAAAGCCGGCCATTATAAGAGAGACTCAAACTCCATTGACACAATGGAAAAAACCTTTAAAAAAGGGTACCTCAGGGCAAAGGCGAGCAGTATTATTTGGAGCTTTTGCTTTGATTGCAGTCGTTGCTTTTGCTCTGATTTATTTTAATAATGAGAACAATGCGGCTACTTACATTGAGCCCGATTCAACAGTAATGGAAGTAATAACCGAGACAACCACCGACAGAGTAAACAGCACAATTAGTAATAAAGAAACGCCCGCAGAAAACGAAGGCGAGCCCACTGCTCCCGTTTTTGTACCAGAGGTTAACACCCCCGAAAAAAGTACACCTTCAATAAAATCAGAGGCGCCCGAAAAAGCGCCTGCACCCCTAAATTCGGAAGTAAAAGAAGCAACAAACAGGGGCGACTTAGGGGCTTACAAAGTACGGTCAAGAGCTTATTTTCATAACCAGCCAGACGAGCAAACCCGCCGTGCAGCCTTTATTGTTCACTGGAACAACGCCGTGCTGCGCCCTTTAAAAGAAGAAAACGATTTCGTGTACATTGTATTTACCAATGCGGAGGGACAAACTTCAAAAGGATGGCTCCGTAAAAAAGATCTTATTCCGGTAAGCCGATAAAAGGCAGCGTTAAAACCTCTTAAAAAGGGTCGCTTAAAGTAATCGCCCGAAGGGCTAAACTAAAATATACCTGTGTAAAAACGATGATGTTTGCGTGGGTTTATTTCTGCATCTTTTCATATCAAAACAAAGTTTTATAATAAATTTATAGTACCCTTTTTTAAAGGTTTCTGCACCAATAAATTTTATAAACCAAAAAGCAGTTTAAAGCGGCATTTTTAAAACCTGGTTCAGCCTTGAAGGTAGCTTTTGAGAAGGGCACTTTGCCGGAATGTTACGATTTAATTGTTCTGTTTGTTGAAGCCTTTTTTTCAGTGCCAGAGCGCTTCGGAAGTTTGAGCGTATTGTGTAAAAACGAAGCAACGCAAATATCCTGGTTTGTAATACATCGCACTTCATCGATAAAATTTTGTACCTGTTTGTATTTACAGGAGTAGAAAACTTAAGTAACCGAAAACGTATAAAATTTTTTATAAAATAAACTAAAGAACGAAACAGGTGGGCCCAGAAAAGAATGCTGTACGTTTTTATTTGGAGCAAAATTTTATAGGCTTCCAGCACCGGAAAACATTGAGAGCTTTCCTGAATATACTTTTGGTAATACTCCCAGGTAAGGCGGTCTTTAGTAATGAAATGCTTGAACCCTAATTGTTCATTGTACCAAATCTCGTAACCGGCAAGGGCAAAAACATAACAAAGTTCATGATCGCCACCAGAGGCCAATTGGTTGCCGTTTCTATCCGACAGCATAAAGACAAAATTGCTCTTTTTCAACAATTCCAATCCTTCTTTGCGAATAACAGCGCCTGCACCATACACCAGATTTCTCTTAACTCTCCCCGACTCCCAGGCCTGCGGACCGCTGGCAAGTATTCTAAAATCCCAAAGCCAGCCCGGCGGTTCCTGCTCGTAAACAAGCTCGCCAACGCCACCCAAAATACCAATTTCGGGATGTTGGTGCATTAAATGAAAGGCGTTTTCAACATAGTTTTCGCACAGCCAGTTGTCGTCATCGCAAAGTAAAATATAATCGTAAAGTGCGGTGGCAAAACCCATTTCACGCGCTGGGGTAAGTCCTTGCTTTGGTTGATGTTTTACAATAAAAGAAGTAGCGCAGCCGTATTTGTTCCATTCGTTATTTGCTATCTCAGCCGAGTTATCGTTGGAATTATTATCCACAATAATTACTTCCCACAAAATACCTTCCGATACTTTTTGACGCGCAATGTGCCCGATCGTTTCGGGCAATCGCTCCGCCCCGTTATACGTACAAAGCACTATAGAAACGCCGGCTGCCATTAATAATTTATTAGCATTTTAAAATAAAGCTTTGCAATTTTCGAGTAAAGGGAAAGATCGGTATGCATTTTTAAAGCTTCTTTTATTTGCACCCGAACCACTTTTTTATTGCGCTGTAATTTCCATAACCGGTTACCAATTGTTACGGCATAATGTGCATAGAAATGATGTGCTTTGCTTTTTACACGTTTCTTTTCTTCTTCCGGCACAATCGTTTGTATTGTATTGATCACCCAATTTAAATCGCGCATGTATTGTCCGTCCGAAAAAGAGCGGCCCGAAATGGAACTTGTGTGTCTTCTGTATTCTGCTAATACTTCGGGCGTGTACGCTACGGGGTAATGGGCTGCAATGCGTGTCCACATTTCCCAATCTTCGCCATAGGTAACGCCGTAAAAGCCACCAAGTTTTTCATACGCAGATCTTTTTACTGTTACGGCGCAACATTGTGTACGCTGACGCTCAGCAATTCGTGGCAGCCAGTTTTTTAAAATGCCTTCTTCTTGTGCAGAGTTGCCTCCGCGCACAATAAATTCGTTGTTTTCG
Organism: Chitinophagales bacterium; assembly: GCA_038243445.1. GTDB lineage: Bacteria > Bacteroidota > Bacteroidia > Chitinophagales > Chitinophagaceae > Flavisolibacter. The sequence goes on from JBBSRB010000002.1 coordinate 91,752, forward strand.
TTAATGTAGGCATAGCGGCAAAAGGCTGCACCGGCTTGCGGAAAACGATCAAAAAGAGCCTCTATTTTTGCATAGTAGCCAAGCCTTACTTTATCATCGCCATGCAGTAAATGCACCAGGTGCCCCTTTGCCCTGTTCAGGCAGGTTTCAAAATTTTTCAAACTTCCTACATTACGCGGCTGACGATAATAACCAATACGACCCCCTCCCAACTGCTCCACCAGTGCGGCCACATCTGCATCATGGCTGCCGTCGTCCACCACCTCTATTTGCATCTGGCTTTCCCCAATGTTTTGCGCTAAAACACTTAGCAAGGTATCAGGCAAAAATTCGGCGCAGTTATACACAGGAATCATTACCGACCACTTTGGACGATTTTCCTCTTGGGTACAAGGCAATATCTGGGGTGGTGTTGGCAAAGACAGGCTCAAGATTGTTTTGAAGTTAGCAGTTGTTTTGGGTGCGGATGAACAAAATATAACTGCCAAATTAATATGTTTA
>JBBSRB010000003.1:0-48417 GCA_038243445.1 Chitinophagales bacterium
CAACAAACGAAACCTGTACGCACACGAAGAAATGCTGTTAATCATCATCCATCAAACCTACGAGCTTTGGTTTAAGCAACTGCACCATGATGCTGATTCAATAGTACAAATAATGGGCAAACCATCGCTTAACGATAATTCGCCCGAACTGCAAACCGTTGTTCACCGGTTAAACCGCATAGGCACTATTTTGCGTGTGTTGGTGCATCAAATAGATGTTATGGAAACAATGACACCGATGGATTTTTTAGATTTCCGGGATATGCTTCGTCCCGCATCGGGGTTTCAAAGCTGGCAGTTTAAAATGCTGGAAGCAAAGCTGGGTTTAAAGTTTGAATACCGTCACGGCAAAGAATATTACACCGCTCAATTAAAACAACAACATATTGATTTAATTAAAGCCGCAGAAACAAACCTTTCGTTTTTACAACTGGTAAATACCTGGCTGGAGCGCATGCCCTTTAGCCCAACTCTAACAACTATTCCCTTAATGCAAGATGGTACTAAATCCGCTTCCCCGCGTGAGGGAGAAAACGTGTCTGTAAATGCAGATGGTAGTTGGGATTTTTGGACAGAATATAAAGAAGCCTATTCGAACAGTTTAGCAGAAGCGGAAAAAAATAACCTGGAGTTTTTTAATGAAGTGTTTTACCAGCAGCGCCCAACGCAGTACACGCTTTCGGCAGCTGCAAACCGCGCCGCCCTTTTTATAATGTTGTACCGCGGCTATCCCATGCTGCAGCAGCCGTTTCAATTATTAAATGGGTTGTTGGAAATTGACGACCAATTAAGCACCTGGCGCCACCGGCACATAAATATGGTTCATCGTATGATTGGCACCCGCATTGGAACTGGCGGCAGCAGCGGTAAAGATTATTTAAAAGCAGCCGCCGAAAAGCATTATATTTTTAAAGAAATTGCACAGCTAACTTCTTTTTTAATAGAACGAAACAAACTGCCGAAACTACCCAAAGAAGTAGAACGAAAATTAGGTTTTGCAGCGCCTGAATAACTGTCGCCAACTCACATTACCAAAATATCTGTTTATTTTAAATAAGTAAAATACTCTTTTAAAAAGGTTTAAAAAAGGGTGTTTTTATGTCGTGATAAAACAAAAAAGTCCACCCTTCTTTTGTGCCTTGTTGCCACCATTGCTGGCGCAGTTCCATTGCTTTTTCGGGATCAAAATCGTATTTTGTTTTATACCGTATTTTCATTTGCTGTAATTGGGGCGCAACATCGCCACCAAAAAAAATAGTTTCTCCTCCGTCTTTAATCCAAAACGCCTGATGGTGCGGCGAGTGAGCGCCGGTATGCCGGTAAAAAATATAATCATCTATAACGCCTTCGTCATCGTGTAAAAAACGCACTTTATCCGAACCAATAAGGGGTTCAATTTCATCGGGTAAAAAAGAAGGAGCACCTGTTTGCCAGGCAAAGTCCAGCTCTCGTTTTTGTACGTAATAAGTAGCCGCCGGAAAGTTTAAAATATTACCGCCGTTAAACGGATTTGGGTTTGGACTACCAATGCCGCCTGCATGATCTTTATGCAAATGGCTCATTAATACTTTTGTTACCTGTTCGGGCTTGTAACCCGCAGCCCTAATGTTTTTATGTATTTGCAACACGCCCTCTTCGTCGCTAAAACCAAGTCCTGCATCAAGCAATAAAACATCTTTTGAAGTAACTACTAAAAAAGGCTGTACTTCTACTAATAAGCTGCCGGTTGGGCGGCTTGTCAAGAAATCTTTTTCCTCGTTAAAGGGTACAAATAATTTTGATTTATCAATGGTAAACGACCCTTCAGAAAGTGGAATGACAACCACCTGTCCCCTGGTGGGAGCACTTAGGTTTTTGTGTTCTTTTTTATACGGCATTATCTTAAATTATGGTGTTTATAGTACCCTTTTTTGAAGGTTTTAGGAAAAGATTAGTTCGTGTGATTTGAAAAGATTAAAAGGTATAAAGATAACATACCCTTTTTTGAAGGTTTTGGTGTGTAGAAAACAATGACAATGTTATTTGTTAACTTTTTATATTGATACCTTTAAAAAAGGGGTCACGTTATTTATAAAAGATTGTATACGGCGCGCCTGAATGACAATTTAAAAGTACATTCCATTACCTTATTATCTATTCACAAAAGAAAAAAACTAATATTTAAAAACTTAACTGCATCAAACAAAGTATTTATAACCTAAGTTCCCCCACCGGGAAAACAGGGGGCTTTTTACCTAAGCACCATTTGCCGGTCAGCATCTAATCTTATTAAAATAAAAAGTAAAATAGTAAAGGTTACCAAAGCCGTACCGCCATAGCTGATTAGCGGCAGCGGAATACCAATAACAGGCGCAAGCCCGACCGTCATGGCTACGTTAATAGCTATATGAAAAAAGAATACCGCGGCAACGCCATATGCATAACAACGGCTAAACACACTTCGTTGCCGCTCGGCAACAGTAATAATGCGAAAAAGCAAGAGCAAATAAATGCTTAACAAAATAGTGGTGCCAACAAAACCAAAGCTTTCGCCAATGGTGCAAAAAATAAAATCGGTGCGTTGCTCGGGCACAAAATCGTACCGGGTTTGTGTGCCGCTTAGCAAACCTTGTCCAAACAAACCGCCAGAACCTATTGCAATTTTCGATTGGCGCACATTGTAATCGGCAGTATTATCTTTTTTAGCTACCGAATTTCTAATAGAAATGGGCGCATTTGAATACGGATTATCTTTTCCAAAAAGCGAATAAATACGTTCTACCTGATGCTTTTGCAGCACATTGGCAAACACAAACGGAACCGCAAAACGCTGTATGCCCACACACAACAGCCATATTAAAATGATACCAACAATGGAACTTTGCCGCCTCTTTGCCTGCCGGTAATTAAAATATATAACAAGCCCGGCAAGAGCGGTTAAAATTACAGCAAGCGTGTTTGGCTCGATGGTTATAGAAGCAATTACAAGCGCGGCTATAGAAAAACCAATAATTAAAACAGTAGGCGGCAAACCCTCGCGGTACATAACTAAAAAAAACGAAAAATAAACAAGAGCAAGCCCGGTTTCTTTTTGCAGAATGGTAATTATAGCCGGTGCCAGTGCAATAGCCGCAGCTATTAACTGCGATCGTGTTTTACTAAAATCCATGTTGGGCAGAGATAGGTACTTGGCCAACGCCAGGCACACACATACCTTACAAAACTCTGCCGGCTGAAACTGAATTCCGCCAAACCGAACAATGGATTCGGTGCCTTTTACATTGGAATGAAACGGGAAAACCAGCAGCAACAAAACGATACCCGCGGCGTACCACAAATTGGCCGTTGCAGGAAAAAACTTACTGTCGGTAAGCAAAATAAAAACGCCAACAACTATGGCTGCTATAAAAAAGAAAAACTGTTTGCTGTAATCTGTTTTAAAGGAAAGAAAGCTCGACACCACGGAGTCGCCTTCGCGGTAGGTTACCGCAAAAATAGCCGTGATGCCGATACCTACCAGCAAAAGGTAAAGCCAAATCATAATGGCATCCACACCGCCCGAAATACTTCCTTTGCCTTTACTCATTTACGCGGCTCCTTTATTTTTCAAATAAGTAAGTTCTTCCTGTCGCAAACCATCGAACTTATACACGGCGGCCAGGCGGGTTGCCGGCTTGGGCAGCGATGAATCTTTTTTTACAGGCGCCGAAGACCTACGTAAAAACCGCTTAATATAACTGCTGTCTTTTGTCAGGTTAAAATAAAAATATCCTCTTACCGAATCGGCTTTGTATTGTTCGCGTGTGAGCCAGCCAGGCATTAGGTTGGCAGCGGCAATTTCCTCAGCTTTTTTTGCTCTTTCCGGCCGAAGCGAATCGGTTAAGTATTTCTCCATTAATAGTTGTGCAATATTTCCGCCCCAGGTAGCTCCAAAGCCTGCATTTTCTACCACTACGGCAATAGCGATGGTTGGGTTTTCGCGTGGCGCAAAAGATACAAACATGGAATTGTCTTTAAGCTTTACGCGTTTACCATCTATAATCCGGTAATTTTCGGCTGTACCTGTTTTAGCACATACATTTATACCCGGTATGGCGGCTACTCTTGCGGTACCAATTTCCACCACATCCTGCATTCCGCTGATCACAGCTTCAAACGCATCGTTGGTAATATGAGTTAATACCGAATGCTTTTGCCGAAACGGATGTAACAGTGTGTCTTCGGGTACTTCGTTATCAAAACTTTTTACAAAATGCGGTGTATAAAAATAGCCTTTGTTGGCAATAAGGCACATGGCATTTGCTAACTGCAGTGGCGTGGAAAGCATCATGTCCTGCCCAATACCCAGCGTAAGATTGGTGCACGAGTTCCAGCTGTTGCGGTACACTTTATTGTACACCGATGTATCGGGAATTCCAGAACGGCGGGATTCGCCAGGCAAGTCGATGCCTAATTTTATTCCCAATCCAAAATCATTTAAGTAATTCTTCCATCGCGCATACCCTTTATCAACTTTTCCGTATTTTGGATTATCTACTGCCATGCGGTAAATGTGCGTAAAATAAGAGTTGCAGGAATTGGCAATGGCTAATCGCAGGTTTGCTGCATGCCCCGGATTGTTGTGCGAGCAGGCAGGTTTTCCAATACCGCAGGCATAATAGCGGCCGGAGCAACCATAGCCGTAAGCAGGTGTAATTAAACCTTCGTCGAGGGCTACCAATGCGCCCACTGGCTTAAACGTTGAGCCTGGCGGGTAGTTTCCAGCAATGGCCCGGTTTAAAAGAGGGCCGGCTACATCAAGCACCAGTTTAGAATAGTTTTTCTTTTTACCCGAACCGGTTAAATCGTTTGGATTGTAATTAGGACCGGAAACCATTGCTATAATACCACCGGTTTTTGGTTCGATGGCCACAATGGCGCCTACTTTATTTGCCATTAATTTTTCAGCAAGTTGCTGCACTTCAATATCCATATAAGTGCGCAGGCTTCGGCCGGCAATAGCAGCAGTATCCAATAAGCCCTGCTCATACGATCCCTGCAACCGGTTTTTATTATCTTTTATAAGAAACTGCACTCCTCGTTGCCCCATTAGCACTCGTTCGTAAAATGCTTCAATACCGCTTCGTCCTACGTAATCGCCTGGCTGGTAAAAATTACCCGAGCGGGCTATAATGGTAGAATCTGCTTCGCCAACATAACCCATTACATGCGCTGCTGCATTAAAAGGGTACACCCGAACAGGCCGTTGCTGCAGGTAAAAACCAGCATTAAACCGCCACATATTTTCTTCAAAACGGGCGTATTTTTCAGGCGATAATAATTCCTCGAAAGTGGATGGGCGATAGCGACCATTGCGTACAATGGCATCAATAATGCGTTGTTTAAATTGAGCCGTATCTATTTCAAGTAACTGGCAAAGGTAAGCTGTATCTACCCCTTTTACCTGCGATGGCGTAACCATCAGGTCATACATCAAAGTATTGTTGAGAATGGCCTTGTTGTTACGATCGAAAATAATACCGCGGGGCGGATAAACCACTTTACGAAAAACAGCATTACCCTGCGCCAATTGCTGGTACTTGCCCGAAAGAACCTGAAGGTTAAATAATTGAATGGTAATTACAATAAAAACAATAGCAATAAGTATGCGTATGATGTAGCTCCTCGACTGGTTAAATACGGACATAATATTGAGCGAAAAATAGACGTAAAGAATATTGGCGAACTAAAGAGGCAATCCTGATGCAAATTTTACTAAATAGAAGCAGATGTGCAAATGAATGTTTGGTAATTGTTTGTTATGGAAAAAAGCAAACGCAAAAAACAGGCAAAAAAGGGTCTGTCCGGGGTTAGGCCGTATTTGTGCGATACTTTTGCCGGCGTGGAAACAATAATTCTACAATTAAGATTAAAAGCATGCTGATGCCGGTGGTAGCCCCGGCTTTAATAATAAAATCAAGAAAAGAACCAAATTGCAACCACTCCAAAAGAGTTAGGTAAAGATGGTGTAAAAACGTAAGCACCAAAGCATATAACAAATATGGCCCCCAGCCCAGCCCACGCGGAGATGGCTCGTGAAAGGTAATTTCAGCCGCTTCTTTGCTAATTAATAAATTAATCATAAAGGGACGAACAAATGCTATTAGCACACAAGCCGCAGCGTGCAAGCCGGGTGTTAGCGTAAAATAGTCAAGCGATAGCCCGGTAACAAAACCAATAAACAGGAGCAAAAGCCGGGGCGTAGTAAACGGCAGCCAAAGAATAAATAAAAAATACAAATAAGGCACAATAAAGCGATGCAGGTGCGGAATTTTATTTAGCACAAATACCTGCACCAGTATAAACAAGATAAGTCGGAATATGTTTCGTACAAGATCGCTCAAGGCGCACCTCCTCTTCCTTGCTCCATTTTTCTTTCTGTATCTTTTTCCAGTTCTACCTGCTCGGTACGTTGCAGATTTTCAATTACAAACACCTGTTGAATAGCGCCAAAGTTTACAGCCGACCGTAACCGCAACGCATAAAAACCAGTGGCTTTATCTTCTTTTGCTTCTGTAATTCTTCCTATAAAAAAACCGGGTGGATAATTGTACGAGTAGCGGCTGGTTACCACGCTGTCGCCCACTTTTACGGCTACATCGCGGCTAATGCCTTCAAGTGTTAAAAACCGCGGGTCTTTAGTATCCCAGCTTACTTTGCCGGCGGTGCCGGTATTTTTTAGCATGGCGGGCACATTGCTTTTTGTATGCAGCAGGCTCATTACCTGACTAAAATTAGGGCTTACATTAATAACCAAACCCACTATAGCGCCATCTGAATTAATTACAGACATATTTTCTTTTACCCCGCCGTTAAAGCCGCGGTTTAACTGCAGGTAATTGTTATCGGCGGTTACCGAGTTGAACACCACTTTCGCATCGCGGTACAAATAACGGCGCACCTGAACGGAAGAATCTATCTTAAGCGAATCGGTTACAGCCGTTTGACTTGTATCGGTACTTACGAAATTTATTTTTAAAATGCTAATCAGCGAATCGTTCATGCGGTGTACGCGACGGTTTTCTTCGCGTAAATGAAAATAATCATCTACTTTATCTACCTGCGTGTTTATGCTGCCGGTTATTTCGGAGGCTACGCCAAGAAAAACAGCATTATGAAAACGGTTGAAATTAAACAACATCCATAATGACACTGCCTGCAACACTACAAAAAGCAGAAAGACAAAATGGCGGCGTATAAAGAGAAATATGTTGCGCACTTAGTAGAAGGGTTTTGGAATGCAGCTTTAAAAATTTGGTGAGATTGTTTGCCTGATTCCAAATTATTAATTCCAGTTTTTCCGCATTATCTCATTACAAAAGGATATCGTTCATAGTTTTTTAAAGCAAGACCTGTGCCTCTTACTACGCTTTTCAGCGGATCATCGGCTACGTGCACCGGCAATTTAATTTTTTGGCTCAGGCGTTTATCTAACCCTTTTAAAAGGGCTCCGCCACCTGTTAAGTACAAGCCACGGCGGTAAATATCAGCCGCTAATTCGGGCGGCGTTTGCTCCAGCGCTTTTAAAATGGCTTCTTCTATTTTAAAAATACTTTTGTCCAAAGCTTCTGCAATTTCCTGAAACCCAACCATAATCTGTTTTGGAATGCCGGTAACTAAATCGCGGCCATTTACCGGAATATCGTCAGGAGGGTTTTCGAGGTCTTTCATAGCCGCGCCAATCTGTATTTTAATTTGTTCGGCTGTGCGCTCGCCAATTAACAAACTATGATAGCGGCGCAGGGCTTCCATAATATCGGCAGTAAATTCATCGCCGGCTATGCGTATGCTTTGATCGCACACAATACCGGCAAGCGCAATAACAGTTATGCCTGTAGTGCCGCCGCCAATATCAATAATCATATTTCCCACCGGTTCTTCCACATCTATACCAATACCAAGCGCTGCGGCCATTGGCTCGTGAATTAAATAAACTTCTTTAGCGCCGGCCTGCTCGGCACTGTCGCGTACGGCGCGTTTTTCCACTTCTGTAATAGAAGATGGAATGCAAATCATCATGCGCCAGCTTGGTGGAAACAGTGGCTTTTTAGGATAGATCATTTTGATCATTTCCCGTATCATTAATTCGGCTGCGTTAAAATCGGCAATAACACCGTCTTTCAACGGACGAACAGTGCGAATGCTTTCATGGGTTTTTTCGTGCATCATTAAAGCACGCTTTCCCACAGCCAGCACTTCTTTTGGATTATTTCTGTTTAAAGCTACAATCGAAGGTTCGTTTACTACTACTTCGTCGTTATGTATAATGAGTGTATTTGCTGTTCCTAAATCTATGGCAATCTCCTGAGTAAACCAGTTAAAAAGTCCCATGCTACTGTATTGGATTGTAAAAAGTAAAAGGTTGCTGCAAATTTGAAGCAAATAATTCACATTGTCAAAGTAAAACTGCGTTGCTATGCGGGTTTTTACAACCTCAGTTTTTTTATTTGGCCGGCAAAAGTACATCTATGAAGGTTTTGTTGCCTTAGTTTATGAAGGACCTTATCCGGTACTCGCTTGTTTGGCTGGTTCCTCTAATTTTCTTTTTTCGGCCGATCCATGTTGTAAACGGCACCCTTTTTTAAAGGTTTTTAAAATGTCAGTTTGGTACATTTGTGCCCATGAGCATACGCATTTTTGTTACCGGCGGAACGTTTGATAAAGAGTACAACGAATTGTCGGGACAACTGTTTTTTAACGATTCGCACCTGCCCGAAATGCTGGAACTGGGGCGCTGCCTGATGCCGGTAGATATTAGAACATTAATGATGATTGACAGCCTGGACATAACCGATATTGACCGCGAACTGATTGCGCGCCATTGCCAGGAAGCCGACGAAGACCAGATTATAATTACACATGGAACCGATACTATGGCGCAAACAGCCCAATTATTAGCCCAAAAAAATATGGGAAAGACCATCGTGCTTACCGGCGCTATGATACCGTATAAATTTGGCTCCTCTGATGGCTTATTTAATTTAGGCAGCGCACTTGCTTTTGTGCAAACCTTACCGCCCGGCGTTTATGTAGCTATGAACGGCCGCTACTTTGATGCGGATAAAGTACGCAAAAACAAACAAACCGGGGTTTTTGAAGAAGTAAAGAATAGTTAAACAGAACATGCCTTTTAGGCATGTTCTTACATTTCCGCAACTTTCTGTGGCTTTTACGAAATACCGAACTTACTATCGGCATGTGTAAATTGCCCTGTGGTAGCATGATTTCCCTCAGCTAATTCTTCTATTATTTTTTTATTAAACGCATCAAGGTCTTTAGGGCTTCGGCTCGTTATCAGGCCATTGTCCACCACTACCTCTTTATCAACCCACAAAGCGCCGGCATTTTCCAAATCGGTTTTTACAGAAAGATAAGAAGTCAGCTCACGGGTGGCAATCATACCTGTTTCTATTAATAACTGCGGGCCGTGGCAAATAGAAGCAAGTGGTTTTCCCTGTTCAATAAAATGCTGCGCAAAAGCTACACAGGCTGGATTGATGCGCATTTTATCGGGGTTTATTACACCTCCGGGAATAATCAGCATATCGTACTCTTCGGGGTTTGCCTTGCTCAAGGTTACATCCACCAGTAATTCTATACTCCAATCATCGCCGTTCCATGCTTTTACTTTTTCTGTCTGCGGCGAAATGATGTGGACGGTAACGCCTGCGTCTTCCAATGCTTTTTTAGGGCTTGTAAGTTCCACCTCTTCAAAACCGTTTTCAGTTAAAATGGCTACTTTTTTGCCAGCAATATTTCTGTCCATAATTTGTATTTTAAAAGCTATATCGTTTCAAAAACCAAACCATTTAACTCTGCTTAAGTTTTGCTTACTTTAACTCTTTAATTGAAAACATGAAAAAATACAACGTGCTGTCCATATTATTTATGGTAGCCCTAACGGCAAGCTTCTGCAGCCGTGGACCTTACGCCAAAACAAACAAAACTTATAAAAAAGAGGCTAAAGCATGGGCTAAAGTGCTACGAGCTAACCCCGCCCATCAGGGCGTAGCTACGGCACCTTCCTGGGTGGGCACTACAAACTTTAATTTACGAAAACCAAACCTTGTTGTCCTTCATCATACCGCGCAAAACAGTTGCGATCAAACATTAAAAACTTTTACGCTGCCCCGCACTTCGGTTAGTGCACATTACGTTATTTGTAAAGATGGAACCGTGCACCACATGTTAAACGATTACCTGCGGGCGTGGCACGGCGGCGCCGGAAAATGGGGTAATATCAACGATGTAAATTCTTCTTCTATTGGCATAGAAATAGACAATAATGGCTTTGAACCTTTTACCTATCAACAAATAACCAGCTTATTGGTGGTGTTAGATTCGGTTAAGAAAAAGTACAACATACCGGCTGCTAACTTTATTGGACATGCCGATATTGCTCCTACCCGAAAAAACGATCCGAACGTATTATTTCCATGGAAAAGTCTGGCAGAAAAAGGCTTTGGACTTTGGTGGACCGATACAACAGGCGTTGCCGTACCCGGAGGTTTTAACGCGTTGCAGGCGTTGCGCATTATTGGTTATGATGTTTCAGACAGCACCGCAGCTATAAACGCTTTTTATCGTAAGTATTTGCAGCAGGATAAAGCCGCTGTTTTAAACGAAGAAGGAAAGAAAGTGCTTTATACCCTTTTTCAAAGGTTTTTATAGTCTTTGTTTTGTCCTTTAAAACATAGCAAAAAGGATATATAATGCTGCTGGCAAAGCGCCTTTACCAGGCGCCAAACAAAAGAGCATTTTTGACGTGTTTTTTTAGTTTTTTCGCACTGCAGATGTATCGAACGCAACTGATGTAGTACTGTCCTGTGTATCGCCAACAGATGTATCTGCCATGCCGCCGTCATTGTTTTGTCCGGCTCCTGTGGCCGGAAAACTGGTTTCCACCGATTCTTTTTGCTCTACCCTATCGCTTCCTCCTTTGCAGGCTGCCAAACAAAAAAGCACCGCAGAAAAACCAAGAATTTTTTTCATAAAATTATTTTATAAATAATAATGCCAACTATCAAACGCCATCTAAAAACCTTTCAAAAAGGGGTAGAAAGGCAGTTTATTGTCCGTATCTTACCTTATCAAATGTAAACCTGTAGCTATGCGTTTATTAATTGTATTAATGCTTGCCTTTTTTATAGCCAGTTGTACCAACAGCACCACTTCGCAAAACACTGCGGCCGATAGCAATGCAACCATGCATAATAACATTACCGATACAATTGTTACCAACATAAAGCCTATACTTCTTTCGGGTTGCTATCAAATGATGATGAAAAAGGACACGGCAACAATGGAAATAAACCTGCAGGATTCAACTATTACCGGAACGCTTAATTACCTGTTTTATGAAAAAGATAAAAACAGGGGCACCATAAAAGGAGTTATTCGGGGCGAATACATTTTTGCGGATTATACATTTGCTTCGGAGGGCAGCACATCAGTGCGCGAAGTTGCCTTTAAAATTGAAGACGGCACCCTGATTCCGGGCTTTGGAGATTTAGTAGAAAAAGAGCGCAAACTTGTTTTTACTAATAAAAACAATCTGCAGTTTCAACACGAAAACCCTTTTTTAAAGGTTTCCTGCACTAAGTAAAAAAGCTAAGCGCTACCTTGCCGCCGTGAGTTATATTTTAAATATAGATACGGCTGTTGAAACTGCATCTGTATGTCTTTCTTTAAACGATGAAAGTATTGCACTGAATGAAAATCCAATTCAAAAAGAAGCCGCAGCCTGGATTCAGCAAGCTATAAAAGAGCTATTAAACAATCAAGGCGTTTCTTTAAACCAATTGTCGGCCATTGCTGTTAGCAGCGGCCCCGGCTCTTACACCGGCTTACGGGTGGGCATGGCCACTGCCAAAGGATTATGTTATGCATTAAAACTTCCGCTAATTACCATCAGCACTTTACAAATGATGGCAGTTTCGGCCTTAGGAGAAAAAGACGGTCTGCTTTGCCCAATGATTGATGCCCGCAGAATGGAAGTATTTACCGCCATGTATGATTATGAACTAACCGAAGTGATGGCTCCGCAGGCATTAATACTAACCGAAAACAGTTTCGAAAAAGTGCTTCAGCAAAAAAAAATATTTTTTTTTGGTAATGGAAGTGTTAAATTTTCGCACATTGCAACCAATTCTAATGCCGAGTTTATCACTATTTCCACTAATGCAAAACACTTAGTGCCGCTTTCTTACAAAAGCCTGAAAGCCGCACTCTTCGCGGATTTGGCCTATAGCGAGCCGTTCTACGGTAAAGCATTTTATTCGCCGCCAGCAAAGCCTTCGTTGTAGATGAAATTTGGTAAAGCAAATATCCTATCAGTTATTTGCTTTTTCTAATTATAGATTTGTGTACTATATAACAAACAGAAATGAATCAAACAGTAGCAGCTCCAAAAACAAAATCAGAAGCCGAATTAAAAATTGATGTACTGCAGCTTAAAAAAGCAGCGCTTATTTTGCGTGCCGTTAATCATAAGTTACGCCAACAGATTTTGAGGCTTATTCACCAAAACGGTAAAATGACCGTTACAGAAATTTACGTAAAATTGCGTTTAGAGCAATCTGTTGCTTCTCAACATTTAGCTATTTTACGCAAAGCCGGTTTTGTACAAACAGTTAGAGATGGCAAGTTTATTTTCTACTCGGTAAATAACCAGCGTATAGACGAAGTGCACCAGTTTGCCCAGCAGTTGTTAAATTAATTAAGTCCCTTTACAGCGTGAAAGCTATTGTTTGGTAAAGAACTATTTTTGCGGGCAATAGCTTTTTATGTTTGTACAACAACTATACACGGGCTGCCTGAGCGAAGCGGCTTACTATATTGAAAATAACGGAGAAGCCGCCATTGTAGATCCGCTGCGCGATATAGATGCTTATCTGCAACTGGCTGCCGACCGAAAAGCAACTATTAAATATATTTTTGAAACTCATTTTCATGCCGATTTTGTAAGCGGTCATATTGACCTTGCAAAAGCAACCGGCGCATCTATTGTGTATGGCCCCGGCACACAAACCCGCTTTCCGGTTCATGTAGCAAAAGATGGCGAAAGTTTTTCGCTTGGAAATCTAACCATCACTGCATTACATACACCCGGGCATACCTTGGAATCTACCTGCTACTTATTAAAAAACGAAGAAGGTAAAGATTATTGCGTGTTTACAGGCGATACGCTTTTTGTAGGTGATGTAGGCCGGCCCGATTTGGCACAAAAAGGCGCCGAGCTAACGATGGAAGATTTGGCCGGAATGATGTACGAAAGCCTGCAAACCAAGCTAATGCCACTTGCCAACGATGTGCTGGTGTACCCCGCACACGGTCCCGGCAGCGCCTGCGGAAAAAATTTAGGACCAAATACGTTTACCACAATTGGCGCTGAAAAAGAAACCAATTATGCCTTGAAAGCAGCATCAAAACAAGCTTTTATTTCCGCCGTTACCGATGGTTTGGCTGCGCCGCCGAGTTATTTTCCAATAAATGCAAAAATTAATAAAGAAGGCTACGACAGCCTCGATTCGGTTTTAGAAAAGGGTTTAAAACCCCTTTCTGTAAACAAAGTGAAAACCTTAATATGTAACGATGCCGTTTTGGTAGATACCCGAACTGCTTCTGTTTTTACACAAGGATTTATTCCGGGCTCTATATTTATTGGCCTCGAAGGACGTTTTGCCGAATGGGCCGGAAGTTTATTACCGTTTACAACCCCGATGATTTTAGTAACCGACGAAGGCAAAGAACGGGAAACACTGATTAGGTTGGCAAGAGTGGGTTTTAGCAATGTTATTGGTTTTGTAAAGGGTGGTTTTGGCGCCTGGCAGGCAGCCGGCGAAACAACCGATTTGATTATAGATATTGAAGCCGATGAGCTGGCGATGGATTTACCTTTTGACCCGCAATTGGTGGTGGTGGATGTACGCAAGTTTACCGAGTTTGCAGACGGGCATGTTAAAGACGCCGTTAATTTGCCGTTAGCTACCATGACAGATCCTGCGGTTATTGCCAATATTGACGACCATCATAACTTGTATGTGCATTGCGCCGGCGGCTACAGAAGCGTAATTGCGGCCTCTTTACTTAAAAGGCAGGGCATTCATAACGTACGAAATGTATTAGGCGGTTGGGCAAAAATTAAAGAAGAAAAAAAGATTAAAACAGAAAAGGAAAAAAGTGTTTTGAACTAATTACAAAAAGCCGGAATTATTTCTGGCTTTTTTATTTGGTAGAGAACAGTAGCCCACCCTTTAGAAAAACATGGTTTAAAGGCCCCCTTTTCCAGATGTTTCAGATTTTTGTGCCATACCCTTTTTAGCCTGTTTTGCAACTAATTCCGCTTCTTTCTATTTTGTATCTTTATAACAAACAACGTTGATGCAAAAATCCGTGTACATACCACCGCCCCGCACCCTATTGGAAGTTTATCAAAGTCTTCCGGAAGGCACTTCGGCTCAATTGATAAATAACCATATTTATATGTCGCCAGCACTAGTCAGTACACATCAAATAGTGTTAGCAAAAATATTCAGTCAGTTGTTCAATTTTGTTGAAGAAAATAAATTGGGGCAAAGTTTAGTGGCGCCTTTTGATGTGTTTTTCAATCGTAAAAATGTTTTTCAACCAGATATAGTTTTTATAAGTAAAAAGAACATGCATCAATTAAAACAAAGAGGCTTTTACGGCGCACCCGATTTAATTATTGAAATTCTTTCGCCGGCAACCTGGCGTTTTGATAAAGAAGATAAATACGATGTGTACGAAAGCTGCGGCGTTAAGGAGTATTGGATGATAGATCCGGTGGATAAAATTGCTAAAGGCTTTACTTTAAAGGGTAATCAATTTAGTGTGCTGCCCCCTCAAACGGCGGAACTCACGTTACAGCTTCTGCCGCTTACCATCCGCTTTTAATTATTTACTCAATTACCGGTCCGTATTCCGGCTTCCATCCGCGCTTCCACCGACGATGGCTCCAAAGCCACATTTCGGGGTTTTTAGTCATTAATTCTTCTACCCGGCGGGCATACATTTCTGTTAACTCGCCTTCGGCTAATTCACGTGGTGCTACGGTAGCCAACTCGGCATGTCCCTTATAATATCCTCGTTTTATTTTAGTAAAATAACAAAACACCACAGGAAAATTATTAAGCCTTGCAGCCTTTTCGGGTCCTTTAAAAAAACCGGTTGGCTGATTAAAAAAATGTACCCAATAGGCTTTATCGGGGTCCGGCGGCGATTGATCGGCAATCAACGCAATAATGTATTGAGAAGCCCGGTGCGGCAACATTTCTACGCGCATATTATTAGCCGCAATAAGATGAGTGCCCATGCGGGTTCTTATTTTTAACAACAGCCTGTTAAATACTTTGCTTTGCAAAGGCGAGTAAAGTACAAGGGTTTTGAGTTGAATGTAAAACGGAAAGGAAAGATTGGCCAGCTCCCAGTTAAAATTATGGCCCATGTGCAGTTGAACCGATGTACCCTTTTTTATAAGTTCTTCTACAATGGAGTAATCGGCCTTAAAATGCCGGCGAAAAAAGCGCTCATTTGCGCTGATGAATTTTATTGTTTCTATAAACGTATCGCAAAAATTTTTATAAAATTGTTTAGCGATGTTTACCTTTTCTTCAGCCAACTTATTGGGAAAAGCAATAGACAAATTTTGAAGCACTACATCTTTACGGTAACCTAAAACATGATAAATTAAAACGTAAGCGGCGTTGGAAAAAAGGTACAGCACCCGCAGCGGCAGCAGCGATAGAACGTACAAAATAGCATAAAGAATATAATACATAAAGCGGGAGTAAAAACCTACCTCAAAAAAGTCTTTATAAAACTATATTTTGAACGATGTCTGATTTATTTGGATAATCGGTATTAAAATGCAACCCACGGCTTTCTTTACGAAAAGCAGCGCCTTTTACAATAAGATAGCCAACAGTTATCATGTTTCGTAACTCCAGCAATTGTGTCGAAATAGAGGTGCTTTGATATAATCGCTCGGTTTCTTCAAACAACAAATCTATTCGTTTCAAAGCTCTTTGCAGCCGCACGTTGTTGCGCACAATACCCACGTAATCGCTCATTACCTGCTGAAGTTCTTTTAAGCTTTGGGTTATGAGTATCATTTCTTTCGGGTCTGCAGCTCCTTGTGTATTCCAGTCTGGAATTTGGGGCAGCTCTTTTAAACTGTTTGCTTTACTTACAGCATCTGCATAACAACGGTGAGCAAACACCATCGCTTCTAACAGCGAGTTACTAGCTAAGCGGTTTGCGCCATGCAGGCCGGTAGAAGCACATTCACCGCAGGCATATAAATTGGCTATTGAACTATGCCCCCATTCATCGGTTTTAATACCGCCACAACTATAATGTGCCGCCGGTGCAATGGGTATCATATCTTTTGCCACATCTATACCAACCGATAAACATTTTTCGTAGATGTTTGGAAAGTGCTCTTTAAACTTTTCCATGTTCATATGACGGCAATCAAGATATACATGCTCGGTTCCGCTGATTTTCATTTCACTGTCGATAGCGCGGGCTACAATATCCCGGGGCGCCAAATCCTTTCGCTCGTCATAACGTTCCATAAAAGCCTCACCGCTGCTGTTGCGCAAAATGCCACCATCGCCGCGCACGGCTTCGGTAATTAAAAACGCTTGCCCGCGCTTACCGGCTTCGTAAAGAGCTGTTGGGTGAAACTGGATAAACTCCATATTTTCAATTCGTCCTTTGGCGCGGTACACCATTGCTACCCCATCGCCGGTAGCAATGTACGGGTTGGTGGTGGTACGATAAACCTGACCGTTGCCGCCGGTGGCCAGCAGCGTTATATTTGAAAGAATTTTTTCTATCTGATTGCTTTTCTCATTTAAAACATACACGCCGTAACATGTAATATCGGGCGTGGCTTTGGTAACCAAATAACCTAAATGATGTTGGGTAATAATATCAACTACAAAGCAATGTTTGATAATAGTGATGTTTGGGGCACGGTCGATGGCTGCCAAAAGGGCTCGTTCAATTTCTTTACCGGTAATATCTTTGTAGTGCAGAATACGAAACTCGGAGTGGCCGCCTTCCATGCCCAGCTTGAAATCGCCTTCGGCATCTTTATCAAAATTGGCACCCCATTCAATAATTTCGGCAACCCGCGCAGGGCCTTCTGTAACCACAATTTCCACTATTTTCGGATCGCACAAACCATCGCCGGCAATCAGCGTATCTTCTATATGTTTTTGAAAAGAGTCGTGTTCCAAATCGTTTACAACCGCTACGCCGCCTTGTGCATACTTGGTGTTGGTTTCTTCTGCCGAGGCTTTGGTAACCACCGTAATCTGTTTGTCGGGTAAATGCTGCGCAACTTTAAGCGCATACGTTAAGCCTGCTATTCCCGAACCTATTACTAAAAAATCTGTTTTCATAGTTATCTAATCAGCATTTGTACCATTAATTTTTCGCATCATTCCAGGCCTTCTCCCTGCAGAGGAGTGATTGTGTTTCACTCAGATTTCATCAGCTACTTTTTCCATCCAGGCGCCACTTTCTTTCATCAGGTTAATTAATTCATCTACGGCAATTTCGCTGGGCACATTTCGCTTTACCACTTCTTTGCTTTTATACAAGGTAATTTTACCGGCGCCGCTGCCTACATATCCAAAATCTGCATCGGCCATTTCGCCGGGGCCGTTTACAATGCAACCCATAATAGCAATTTTTACTCCTTTTAAATGGCTGGTAACTGCTCTGATTTTTGCCGTAGTTTCCTGCAAGTCAAAAAGAGTGCGGCCGCAACTGGGACAGCTAATATATTCCGTCTTTGATATACGGGTTCGTGTGGCTTGCAAAATAGAAAAAGCAGTATTGTTAATAAAACTTTCCGGACTTTTATTATGCGTGTAATTTCTACCCGAAGCATTAACGGTTGGTTGTTGGTGGTTGGTGGTTGATCGTTGCCCGTTGATTGTTCGTTGTTGATTGTTGGCTGAAGATCCATAACTATCGGCCAGCAAACAGTAACTTTCCGGCGTTAGCCCAAAGCAAACGCCATCGCCCATTCCATCTAAAAGTAGAGCTCCTGCTTCGGTAGCAAAATGAATAAGGTGCTCATCAGGCGTTTGCCAATTGCTATCTACAACAAGTACAACAGGGTTTTTAATGCCTTTTTTCATTAAGCCAGAAAACAGGCTGCGCACCGCAAGCATTGGGTGTGCATGTTGGCTGCTAAGGCACAATACAACTGATTTGTCTTTTCCTAATTCTTCTAATAATTTCCAGTCTGGCAAGCCGTTGGTAAAACAATTTATCATTACAAAATTCAGCAACTTACTTTTTTGAGGTGCAGACTCAAATTCAGCTTTGCTATAGATAGGAAAATACTTAACCTTGTCATCAACCCCTTTCCATGTTTTGCCCGATACAATTACTTTTAATGTTCCGGGCAAAGCAAAGTTTAAAACCTTGTTTTCCACATAAATATAATCAGCAGCGGTATCAGCAATGTTCCACTTATCAGTGGTTTGGTTATACGTATAACCAACACTTTGCAAATCGGTTGGAGTAATGGTTTGAAGCTTACTTAAATCGGCAATTACCGCCGGCACATGGTGTCCGCCAATGTCGTTTACCGAAAAGGTTTCACGGCGCTTATAAACAGCTTCAGCCCCCTGCCTACCGGAGGGGGAACTTAGGTCAATGTTTTCTTTTTTCTTTTCAATGTCTTCTACACCTGTATCTGTATTTTCCCGATTTTCAACCTCGTTCTCCCCTACCCGCCGGGAAGGGGCTTTAGCACCATCTTGCCCAAAAGGAATAGTTGTTGGGGATGGGCTGCTGTATCTCTTCACAATATCCCTACATACAGGTATTTCCAATTCAGGATCCTCGGTAAGCGAAACTCTAATGGTATCTCCAAGCCCTTCTTCTAATAAAGTACCAATACCTACGGCGCTTTTTATTCGTCCGTCTTCGCCATCGCCGGCTTCAGTAACGCCCAGGTGCAACGGATAGATTTCGTTAAATTCTTGCTGCATACTTTTTACCAGCAACCGGTACGCCTGCACCATTACCTGCGGGTTAGAGCTTTTCATGCTTAGTACAATATTGTGGTAGCTTTCGGCACGAGCAATGCGCAAAAACTCCATAGCACTTTCTACCATTCCCACCGGCGTATCGCCATATCGGCTCATAATTCTATCACTAAGTGAGCCATGATTGGTGCCAATGCGCATGGCGGTTCCGTAGTC
The DNA here is from genome assembly GCA_038243445.1 of Chitinophagales bacterium. Lineage (GTDB taxonomy): Bacteria > Bacteroidota > Bacteroidia > Chitinophagales > Chitinophagaceae > Flavisolibacter. The sequence continues at coordinate 19,272 of JBBSRB010000003.1, forward strand.
TTTACAAATTTTTACAAGCGGCGTAAACCGCTCCCTTATGCGGTCAATTTCTTCGGCATAATCTGCATCGCTGTATTCAATTAATTCAAACTTTTTCTTGTCTACATAATTACCGGGGTTTACCCGAACTTTTTCTATTATACGCGCGGCTATTTCGGCGGCATTTGGTGTAAAATGAATATCGGCAATTAAAGGAGTAGTATAGCCCTGCCGGCGCAGTTCGTTTTTAATATTCAGCAGATTTTCGGCTTCGCGTTTAGATGGTGCTGTAATGCGCACCAGTTCGGCACCGGCTTGTATGCACCTGATTGTTTGCTCCACGGTTGCCGCTGTATTCATTGTGTCGGTGGTCGTCATGGTTTGCACCCGAATGGGATGACCATTGCCTATGAGCAGTCCGCCTACGGAAACTTCTTTGGTTTGTAACCGGCGGTATTCAATAGGGCTTTGGGAAGAAAATGGCATATTTAATTTACCTAATATATAATTTGCAATAGGGCAGCGTTACAATGTTTGCGCTCAAAGTTACGCAACAAAAAATGCATCGCCTCATTAGGATCCTGTACCCTTTCACCAGTCTTTTTGCATAGAAGACCCTTGTCCTTTTTTCTGCAGCCGCTCCTGAAGTGCTTCTTCTTTTTTCTGCAATTGCTGCAAGCGCTGCCGTGCTTCTTTAGAACTCATTTTAGAAGGCTGTTGTTTATTGGTTTGCTTATCCTGCTGTTGCTTTCTAAGTTCCTGCATTGCTTTTTGAAGATTTTCGCGGGCTTCGTTATCCGTTGGATTGTTTCGCAACGCACTTTTATAAGCTTCTATACTTTTTTCCAGTTCTTTTTGTTTGGAATATACAACGCCTTCGTTATAATGCAATCTTCCTTTAAACTCTTTATCCCCAGCCCCTTTTTGTGCTGTTTGCAGAACAGTAATAGCATCGGTAAATTTTCGTTGTTTGTACAGGGCGTTTGCCAAATTATGTTGTGCAAAAATGTTGAGAGAATCTTTCTGTAACGCCAACCGGTATTGCTGTTCGGCAAGGTCGAATTGCGATTGCCGGTAAAACTCGTTTCCTCTTGTTAACGGATCGGCTAATTGTGCATTTAATAATAGTGGAAGGCCTATGCACGCCATGTATAAACAAAACAGCAGCTTTTTCATGCTTTCATCTTTTTACGGTCGGGCAAAAATATCTCCATCAGCAACAGCAGCAACATAGGCGCGGCAAACCAGGCATAAAAAGTTTTATAATTCAACAAAGACGTATCTACCAACGCTTTTTTTTCTACGCCGGAAAACTCCGTAACCAAGAGGGCCGCTGCATTGTTACTGTTTTTTAAATTAATGTACACCCCTTTTGAAGCCGCTGCCACCTGCTGCAAAAAAGGTTGGTTTAGTTTTGAAAGAATGATGTTTCCTTCCGCATCTTTTTTGGGCTCTCTTGTTTCTGCGTTGATAATTGCAGCGCCTTCGGCAGACCCAATGCCAACAGTATGCACCATTACCCCTTTTAAAGACATTTGGGCGATGGTTTCCAAAGCACCTTCGTCGTGTGTTTCGCCATCTGTAATTAAAATAACTGCTTTGTACCGGTCTAGGTCTTCCGAAAATACTGCTTCCGATTTTTTAAGCGCTTCGTTTACGCCGGTGCCCTGCGCTGTAATGGCCGCCGGGCTTGCGGATGCTACAAACAATTGGGTAGCGCTGTGATCGTAAGTAAGTGGCGTTTGAACATAAGCCTGACCTGCAAACAGCACCAGTGCAAATCTATTTTCGGGCATAGTGCTCACCACTTTTAAAATAAAGTCTTTTGCTGCAGCCAGGCGCGTGCGGCCCATTGCATCGGCTGCCAGCATGCTGTTGCTAACATCTAATGCCAATACAATGTCAAGTCCTTTCCGGGCTTCGGTGCCGCCCGCCGCTGCCTTGCGTGGATTTGCAAGCGCCAGGCAGCCGACCGAAAAAGCAAGCGTCAATAAGCAAAATTTAATTTTTGTTTTAACAGGCGAATGACCCTTTTGCAAGCCTTTTACTAATTGCGTGTCGCCTATTTGCTTTGCAGCTTTGCGGCGCCACAATAAGTAATAAAAAAATGCTAAAATAAATAATGGAACCGCTGCAAGCAGCCACATTGCCTGTGGATATTGAAATTGCAATTGACCCATTTTTGCTTTTTTAGTTGACGGATTTTAGTTGACAGTTGGTCGTTGGTCGTTGATCGTTGGTGGTTCACCGCCGGCAGACACTCATTCCTCATTCCTTATCTTTCATTCTTTTTCTTTTCTTGTTCATTCCTCCATCACTTCCTTACCTCTTCCCCTGCATAAATCCCAACTGTTGCAAAACACTATTTAATAATTTTTGCCGCACCGCTACTATGTCTACCCCTTTTTTAGATGTTTCAAAGTTCAACACAAAAAAATATGGATGTTTGTTTTCCTCAATCCAGCCAATGCACCAGGCTAACTCAGCCCCTTTTTCGGTAACGCCCCAGCCGGTTTTAAAACTTAGTTTGTAGTTAGAATTGTTTTCCCAAAGCATGGCTTTTTTCACTGTTTCCTGATGCGTTCTAAAAAAAGGCAGCTTATTAAAGTACAATTCTTTTACCAGCCCAAGTTGTTCGTCCGGACGGATTTTTAAGGAATTGTCTAACCAAAAGGTATCTACAGCACTTATTTTTTTATTGCCGTAAGCCAATGTATCTAACCATTGCTGCATTGTATCGCGCCCAATTCGTCTGGCTATTTCCTGGTACCAGGCCGGGCACGAAATGCGGAACGCATCGTACATGCTGAGGTCGCGGTTACACTCTGCCCGGCCGCGGTCCTGTCCATCCCATTTTATAATCATGCTGTCGTTTACAATTTTACCTGTTTGCAAACCAATTAATGAGGTTATAATTTTAAATGTAGAGGCCGGCAGGTAAGCGCTGTCGCGGTAGCGCTCCAGGTTGTAAATAGTAAATTGTCCGGTGCCATTATCCAGCAAAGCAAAACAGCCTTCTACGCCAGCTTCTTTAAAAAGTTTTCCCAGCGAGTCGTCTTTGGTTACATTATTTAGCGAGCAGGAAACGAAAAACAGGGCAAAAAGGGTCATCAACAGAAACTTCATTCTTCTTTAGATTTTTGCAAAGGTAGGCGGCTACCCAGTTGATTGGACGAAAGTGTACGAGCGCCTGTTGGTAGAAGAAAACCAATGAAAAAGGGGTAAAGAATTTACAAGCCCAAAATAACCTATAAATAAATACCATTTGCTAAACGGGTGTGCTTTCGTCCCTGGCAATCGCGCTTCATGGAAACGCACGAACTAACGCTAACGGTAAACACGGCTAAAATCCCAAAGAGGAGAAATGCTTTTTTCATGGTACGAAAGGAAAGATTAAAGAGTAACAAGGCGTTAAATTGAGCCTGCAAAATAAAACGAACGTTGTTATTTTTTATTGTGAAACGCGCAAAAAACAAAAGCACCACAAAAAAGCGGTGCTTTGTTAACTTTTAACCATGTTCTTTTACAGCAATATAAATATGCAGTAGAAAAATAAGACAAGGAGAAAGGCGCAAAACGCTGCATGCCTTACCCTACAATTTCAAAATCAGTAACGGTAGTTGTATAATCTAACCGAAAAGAGGCGCGGTGATAGCGGCTTGGACCCCATTTTTGCAATGCCTGTTGATGTTCTTTGGTGCCGTATCCTTTATTTTGAACCCAATTGTAGCAAGGGTGTTTTTTATGCAGGCTCTTCATAAAATCATCCCGGTAAGTTTTTGCCAATATAGAAGCGGCTGCAATAGAGGCATAAAGCGCATCGCCCTGAATAATGCATTGGTGCGGAAGCTTTTTATATCGTTTAAAATAGTTTCCATCAATAAGTAAAAGTTCTGGTTGAACCCTTAACTTTTTTACCGCTTCCTGCATTCCTCGTACCGATGCCTGCAAAATATTATATTGATCTATTTTTTTATTGCACAAACTGGTTACAGCAAACGCAATGGCCTTTTCTTCAATAAACGGGCGCAACTCGTAGCGTGCTTTTTCCGTAACCTGTTTCGAATCGTTTAGGAGCGGATGATAAAATTCTTTTGGCAAAATGACGGCGGCAGCAAATACAGGCCCGGCAAGGCATCCACGTCCCGCTTCATCGCAACCGGCTTCTAATAAATATTCCTGGTAATAAGATTTTAGCACCTTATTTTTTGTTTCAAATTTAAACTGAAACTTTAAACTATAAACTATAAACTTCTCTCTCTTGTACCTTTGCCGCCATGAAAATAGCCCGCTCATCCAAACCGGTGGCCATTTGGTTATTAATTGGCGTGGCCATGCTTTTGGTTCAAATTATTTTAGGTGGCATTACCCGCCTAACTGGCTCCGGACTTTCTATTACCGAATGGGACGTGATAACAGGTTCGCTTCCGCCGCTGAACGAACAGCAATGGCTAATTGAATTTGAAAAATACCGGCAAACGCCTCAGTTCCGGCTGCTGAATTTCGACTTTGGGTTAAAAGATTTTAAATTCATCTTTTTTTGGGAATGGTTTCACCGGTTTTGGGCCCGGCTAATGGGTGTTGTTTTTATTATTCCATTCCTCATCTTTTTAGCGCAGCGGCGGTTTAAAAAAGAAATGATTCAACCCTTAATTGTACTTTTTGTATTAGGTGCTTTGCAAGGTTTGGTAGGTTGGATAATGGTAGCTAGCGGCTTAACCGGCGATGCTATATATGTAAAGCCAACAAGGCTGGCGCTGCACTTTATTTTTGCCATGGTGCTATTGGCTTATACGTTTTGGTTTGCGTTAAAACTATTGGTAAATGGAAAAGAATTTGTTGTTGCACCGCACTTAAATTGGTCTACCTGGTGGATTATTGCGTTGCTGGGCATTCAATTTATATTTGGAGCGCTGATGGCCGGACACCGAGCTGCACCGGCAGCGCCAACCTGGCCCGATATTAACGGTAGCTTTTTACCTGCTTATGTTTTTAAACAAGGTTTTAAAGGCATTATTGAGGACCGGATTGTTATTCACGCTATTCATCGCATGTTGGCGTATTTACTTTTTATTTTAATTGTTATCTGGAACATAAAAGCGTTGAAAATAAAAGCTACGCCTCTGTTTTCTAAAGCCCGTGCTTTGCCTCTTTTCCTTGTTATTCTACAGGTAACACTTGGGGTTTTAACGGTTTTAACTTCTGTTAATATACGCGCCACAAAATGGAACGAATTTGAATGGATGGCGCAGCTACATCAGTTTGTGGCCTTGTTGCTTTTACTTTCGCTGGTGCTTGCAGCTTTTTTGCTTCGCAACAGGTCTTTAAAAGGATAACCTTACCCGCACACCCAATTTAATTAATGTATTTTGAGTGTGAATTCAACCATCCTGATGACGTACTTGAAAGGCATATTTTTCTCGCTACCCCTGCAGCTCCTGTTTCTTCACTTTAGAAAATACCAGGTTCTTTTAATCTTTTGGATTATTTTATTTGCAGCAGTTAGTGGTGCCTTAATGAAAACCTTTGGCGCCGAAGCGCTTTTTTTAGCTCCCGAATATTTAGGTAACGTCAACTCTTTAAGCACCGCTATTATGGGTATGGCCATTGGTGTTTTTATAATGAGCTGGAACATTACCACCTTTATTGTTTTCAGCCGCCACTTTACTTTTTTAGCGGCTACGCAATTTCCTTTTTTAAAATATTGCATAAATAATAGCATCATTCCCATCGTGTTTCTCCTCTTTTTTTTAATCAGAGGTTATCAATTTGCGCACTTCACCGAGTTAATCCCAAATGTAGAAATCGTGTTTTTAACGCTGGGGTTTTTAGCAGGTTTGATCTTTGTATTAGCGATGTCGTTTTTTTATTTTTTTAGTGCGGATAAAACCATTTTACGAACGCTGCTTCCTCTATTTAACAACGCCAAAAGCTATATTGCCACGTTGCAGCCCGAACAGTCGGCTGCCGCAAACGCTAATGCATTAATAAAACCCGAATGGTTTTTAGATTCGTTTACCCGTGTAAAGCGCTGCCGCGATGTATCGCATTACTCAGATGAACTGATGGCCACCATTTTTAAACGCCACCATTACGCCGCCGTATTGTGCATTTTTATTGCGTATCTTTTTTTAATTATGACGGGTTTTTTCCTGGATCATAAAGCCTTTCAAATTCCGGCAGCGGCTTCCATTACCCTTTTCTTTGCCATTTTAATTGGCGTTTCGGGCGCTTTTACTTACTTCTTTCAAAGTTGGAGCGTGCCCGCCTTAATTATTTGTATTTTTTTAATAAACAGTGTGTATAAAAACGATTGGATTGATCCGCGTAATAAAGCATACGGACTTTCGTATGATAAGGAAGATGTTCGTCCCAACTATTCAGCCGGCTCTTTAGATAGTTTGAGCAACCCTGCGGCCATAGCTGCCGACCGTAAAAACATGAAAGGCATTTTAGAAAAGTGGAAACAAAAGCAGGACGAAGCTAAGCCCTTACTGGTGCTGATTGCCACCAGCGGTGGTGGCACACGCAGCGCCACTTTTACCATGAATGCACTGCAACATTTAGACAGCGCCACGCACGGGCAAATAATGAACAAAACTTTTTTAATTACCGGCGCTTCTGGTGGCATGATTGGCGCAACTTATTTCAGAGAATTATACCGGCAGAAAATAAAAAATTCTGCTATAAACGTTCGCGCGCCGCAATACATTGATGATATTGCCCGCGACCTCCTAAACCCTACGTTTTCATCGTTTGTAGCACGCGACCTTTTTGCACCGCAGCAGTATTTTTCGGTTGGCCCGCATCGTTATTTAAAAGACAGGGGATTTTCGTTTGAAACGGCGCTAAACAACAACACACGAGGTTATTTAAACAAGCGTTTGCAGGATTATGTAAAAGATGAACAGGAGGCTAATATCCCCTTAATTTTTTACCACAACGTAATTACCCGCGATGGAAAAAAATTATTAATCAGCCCGCAGCCACTGCGGTTTATGATGCGGCCGATGAGCGACGGCACACAACCAATGGCGCCTGACGCAGTGGATTTCACTACTTTTTTTAAAGCTCAAAATCCGTACAACTTACGGCTATTAACCGCGCTAAGAATGAATGCTACTTTTCCGGTGGTGCTGCCAAACGTATGGCTGCCAACCAACCCGGTGATAGATGTAATGGATGGCGGATTGCGCGATAATTTTGGAGTGGAAACAAGTCTTCGCTTTATATCTACCATGCATCAATGGATTGAAGAAAACACGGGCGGCGTTTTAATTATTCAATTGCGCGACCGGATGGATGGCGGCTGGGAGCACCCATACGATGCCGAAACGGTAACAGAAAATGCTGTGAAACCTTTCTTCTTGTTACAAAACAATTGGTATAAAATGATGGAGTATGCGCAGAATGATATGGCTTCTTATATGTTGGGTAACACTCCTTTTAAAGTACATACCATTGCCTTGCAATACATTCCATCGAAAGAAGAAAATAAAGCAGCTTTAAGCTTTCACCTATCGCAGCGCGAAAAGCGGGATATTGGCGCTTCACTCAATTCCAAAATAAATAGAGCAAAGTTGGCAACTATTGCGCAATTGTTAAATACGGCGCAATTGGCTAAGGATAAATAAGGTTAAAACACCCTTTCAAAACCTTTATGTCAAAAGCTTCCGCTGTTTGCGCCGGGTCGCCATCAATATGCAGCGGCGCTAATGCCAAATTTTTTATGTGTAGCGATTCTGTTTGAAAGTATAAAACGTTTGCTTTCGAGTCCCTAATTTTAGCAGTGTATAATTGATTAAAACCGCCTACCTGCCTGATGGTTTGCAGCAACATACTAAGCTTTGTTTGTTTGGCTACAATTACCACATCCAACAAACCATCGGTTAAGCTTGCTTTGGGCGCAATGGTAACATTGTTGCCAAACTGGTTGCTGTTGGCAATTGAAATAAAATAAGCTTCGGTTTCCAATAACTCATCGCCAGAGGTAATTACAAATGGGTACGCTTTTGCAGTAAAAAAGTGGGCAAGGGTTTTTTTTATGTACGTGGTTATTCCACGCGAAGGATCGTTTGCAAAATCGTGCGCTACCTGGGCATCAAAACCAAGCCCGCAAAGCATGCAGGCAAATTGACCATTGACTTCGTAGGCATCGGTTTTATTTATTTTACCTCTAAAAACAATATCCAAAGCTTTGCCTGCATCTTTTGGAAGTTTAGCGCCAAAGGCTAAACCGTTGCCCGAACCACAAGGAATGATTCCGAAAGAAACATCAAAGCTTTTTAAATTGGCAATCGCCTGATTCACAGTTCCATCGCCGCCGGCAATAATAATATCGGTGACTTTTTCTTTTTCTATAAAGGAATGTAAATGGTTGTAAGCCCCACCGGCTACCGAGGAATGAATCGAAAACCTAAGTCTGGCTGCTGTTGTTTTTGTTTGAATAAGTTGCTGCAAACCGGCTTTGTTTTTTGTACCGGAAACAGGGTTAATAAGGTATAAAAGATGACGCTCCATAGAACATTCAAAAAAGGGCAAGATACTCTTTTGCACCTTGTGTGTTGACAAATAGCTTTGTCGTTTCTATTTTTTAAACCAGTTAGGGTTGGTGTGCTTTAAAGGCTGAAGATGCTGTTTGTTCTGCCGATGAACGGAGCGCCGCAAGTAAAGCTGCTATGAAATACCACGGCTTGTAAACAAAACAATTTTCTAAAAAACGTGAACGACTTTCTATCTTGTAAGTGTAATAGTGGCCAAATGAACGCGCCGAACCCGTACCAACGCTGCTTTTTCTGGGTCGGATGGAATAGCCATAGTGTATATTTTTAAAGTAGTTGCTTTTTTAAATAAGGCACGCAACGCTGCGTTTTGAAGCCTAAAAGTGTTTCCTTGATTTGTAGCCAGTTCCGAATCGTCTTCATCTACAATCATAATGGTTCGTATCCAATCTGCCTGCGGTTCATTAGCCTTGTATGTAATGGTTAACGTGCCGGTTTTATTTAAATCGGAAATGCGGATAGAAAAAACATTTTCTTCGGGCGATTCTTCATTTGCAGATAGCCGCGTACTGGCGTTGTGAACAACCTTCCAACTATCTTGCGCGCCCACAAAAAAGGTTGCAAAAAGGGGTAATAAAAGGAGCAACTTTTTCATACTGCAAGCTATTCAATTATACCTTAGCGTATGAATAATTAACTTTAAAGATGAATCAAAACTGGGGCAAATACATTATTCTTTTTGGTGCCATTGCCATTGTTGTGGGTTTGATTGTGTATTTCTTTGGCAATAAACTGCATTGGATCGGGCACCTTCCGGGCGATATTCGGGTAGAAAAAGAAAGTTTCCGATTTTACTTTCCAATTACCACGATGATTGTTTTTAGCCTGCTGCTAACTTTGATTGTTAACTTATTAAAACGGTTTTTATGAGTGTAGTTCATGCTTTGGTAAAACACAAGGGGTTTCTTCCACAAAGCAGACAGGAGCTTAGTGACAAAATAAGACGTTTACGAATTCTTGAATTTATACCCGTTTTAATTTATTAACTTTAGATGATGGTTATTACCGAAAACATACGACGGCGGCGAAAGGTTGTTGTAATTATCTTACTTTCCTGGATTTTGTTTAAATCTTTAAATGATATATTAACTGCTTACATACCTGCTACCTTTAGCGATATTCTATACATTGTTCAATGTTTAATTCCGGTAGGAGGTCTTTATTTTTTAGGTAAAACATTTCCCCGGCACGATCGGATAGCTATTTACTCAATTCCTGTTATTGCACTTATACTATTTTTAATTAGTTCAATTGTCTGACACTGATTTAAAAAGGCCTAACAAAGCGTACTTCTTGCCATTTCAGTATCTTTAAAAAAGGTTAAAAATGACAGCTATCAATAAAAAAAAGCAATTACGAATTGGAGTTGGCATAGGCATAATAAATCTTCTTTTTATTATGATTTCTAGTATCCTTAATCACTTGTTTCGAGATAGTGAATGGGTAAATTATAATCTAATAGGGTTTATGATGTTAATATTTATTGTTGGATTTTACCTTATTTATAAATTTTTACCCTCAGATAAGCGATTTGCCCTGTTAATTATACCCATCACCTTACTTATTTTAGCCCTTTTTACCTATTTATTTTTATAAACGACCAACCCAACCTCTTCAAAAAGTTTTTATAAAGCTTTCCTTTGCGCTTCGCGCTCCCGCTTATTTAATTTACCTTTGCGCCCTCATTAATTAAAATTAAAAAATCTAAAAGGTAAACAAAGCGGTTTACTTTTTCGGCTTTTGCCTTTTTCATCTTTTATGGATATTAGAAACATCGCCATTATTGCCCACGTTGACCACGGTAAAACTACCCTCGTTGATAAAATTTTACACGCCACTAAAACTTTTCGCGACAATCAGGATACTGGCGACCTGATTATGGATAGCAACGACCTGGAAAAAGAACGAGGCATTACTATTTTTAGTAAAAACGCAGCGGTTCAATACAAAGGCGTAAAAATAAATGTAATAGATACGCCGGGTCACGCCGATTTTGGCGGCGAGGTAGAACGTGTTTTAAAAATGGCTGATGGTGTTTGCCTGCTGGTAGATGCTTTTGAAGGACCAATGCCGCAAACCCGTTTTGTGTTGCAAAAAGCCCTTGCCTTAGGATTAAAACCCATTGTAATTATTAATAAAGTAGATAAGCCAAACTGCCGCCCCGATGAAGTGCACGACGCGGTTTTTGAACTGTTTTTTAATTTAGACGCTTCTGAAGAACAATTGAATTTTCCTACCTATTATGGTTCGGGCAAAAACGGTTGGTTTAACGATACGCTGGAACAAAGCGCCGATATCACTCCCCTTTTAGATGGAATTATAAAATACGTACCGCCGCCCAAAGTGGCCGAAGGTCCGTTACAAATGCAAATTACTTCTCTTGATTACTCTTCTTTTTTAGGTAGAATTGCTATTGGCTCTGTAGCCCGCGGTGTAATTACCGAAGGTCAGAACATTGCCCTGATGCAAGCCGATGGCGTTATTAAAAAACAAAAGCTAAGAGAGTTGTATGTATTTGAAGGCATGGGAAAGAAAAAGGTAACCGAGGTTATTGCCGGAGATCTTTGCGCCGTTGTGGGTTTAGAAGGTTTTAATATTGGCGATACCATTGCCGATGCTGAAAACCCCGAAGCACTGGCGGTTATTAGCGTAGATGAACCAACTATGAACATGCAGTTTTCCATTAACAACTCGCCGTTTTTTGGGCGCGATGGAAAGTTTGTAACCTCGCGCCACCTGCGCGACCGCCTAATGAAAGAAACAGAAAAAAACTTAGCTCTTAGAGTTTTCGATACTGATAGTGCCGATAGCTTTATGGTTTATGGACGCGGTATTTTGCACCTGGGTGTGTTGGTAGAAACCATGCGCCGCGAAGGATATGAGTTAACCATCGGTCAACCGCAGGTAATTACAAAAGAAATAGACGGTAAAAAGAACGAGCCTTTTGAAACACTTGTGGTAGATGTTCCGCAGGAGTTTGCATCTAAAGTAATTGATTTGGTTACCCGCCGCAAAGGCGAAATGCTGATTATGGAAACCAAAGGCGACATGCAGCATTTAGAATTTGATATTCCTTCCCGCGGATTGCTTGGCTTGCGTACGCAAATGCTTACCAACACCGCCGGCGAAGCCGTAATGAATCATCGCTTTAGCGAATACAAACCATGGAAAGGCCCAATTCCCGGACGTAGCAATGGTGTGTTAATTGCCAAAGACAATGGAAACACAACCGGTTATTCGTTAGATAAATTGCAGGACCGCGGCTACTTTTTTGTAGATGCGGGCGAAGAAGTTTATCGCGGACAGGTAATTGGCGAAAGCAATAAACCAGGCGATATTGTAGTAAACGCAAACGAAGGAAAAAAATTAACCAACCACCGCGCAAGCGGATCGGATGCGGCTACCAACATTCAACCAAAACGCGAAATGACGTTAGAAGAATGCATGGAATATATTCAGCAGGATGAGTGCATTGAGGTTACTCCTGCTAATATTCGTATGCGCAAAGTTGTGTTGGATGAAGACGAAAGAAAAAAGCAACAAAAGAAAATGAGTTCTCAGGCAGTTTCGTAATGCTTGTTGCACCCTTTTTTGCCTGTTTTCAATAAACGAATTAAGCCCCCGGTTTTAAATAACAGGGGGCTTTTTCAAAAGTTTAATTTTAAGTTTTAAGCGTGTCTGGCGTTGGTTTTGTACATTTCATTTTTATGCTGCGTATTGTTTGTTTTTTATTGATGTTGATTAGCGTTAGCAGTTGCAACGAAATTGACCAGTTTATTGGTCGCGAAGAAACCAAAAAAATTACTTATTCATATGCTTGCCTGGATAGTGCCGTTGGAGGTGCATCCGTTGGCCGAACACTCGAAAAAGCCGGCGATTTTGTTCGCGATCTGGCGGTTTCCGAAAAAAGCATTACCGATAGCGTACAAACCCTTTATGGCAAAGCGTTTCATCAACAAATGATACGGGAAGGATCCTTCAAACTTTGGAATAATACATCTGTTAATACCACCCTCAATAAAGTATTAAATAATTTACTGGCACAGCGCGAAGAGCCGTCAAAAATTCGCTATAAAATTTATGCTTTGGCCGACACGGTGGTAAATGCTTTTACGTTTGGCGGCCGCATTTATATTACCCGGGGCATGTGGCAAAAATGCGCCGGCAAAGAAGCCCTTTTGTATGCCATTATTGGGCACGAAGTAGGCCACTCCGAAATGGGGCACGTAAAAGCAACCATTCAGGAACTGGAACTTTCCGACAGATGGTTTGGCGAAAAAGGCGGCGCCACTTTTTTTAGTATTAAAAAATTACTAACTGCTTCCATTAACCAACGGAACGAGTTAGAAGCCGACTATTACGGCATAGAACTAACCAACGCTTTAGGTTACGATGTTTGCACTGCTGTAGCCTTTTGGAAAGAAATGGCCTCTAACGAAAACAAGTACAGCCAGGTGGAGGATTTTTTTCGCAGCCACCCTTTTTCCAATCTTCGATCAGAATGTTTAAGCAGCCATATTCAAAATAATTTCGGAAAAAATTGCGGACTAATAAACGAAGCAGCCTCTCATCCCGAGATAGTAAATTAGCAAAACAGAAATCTTATCGGCCCAAAATTTAAGGCAGCATAGCACCCTTTTGCTTATCTTTCTTGTACAAAAATTGTACAATGCGATATCTCTTTCTTTTACTCCTGCTCCCCCTGGGCATTAAGGCTCAACAACTTTCTACCATTGAAGAAAAAACAAAAGACCTAAAAAAAGTTGCTGGCTTTTTGCCTTATTACTGGGACGAAGCAACAGGAAAGTTTTTTTTGGAGATTGATAAAGCAGATCAGGAATTACTGTACGTTACTTCTTTGCCGGCCGGCTTAGGTTCAAACGATATTGGGCTTGATAGAGGCTTGCTGGGAGAAGAAAGAATTGTGCGGTTTACTAAAGTAGGAAGAAAGCTTTATTTGGTGCAACCAAATTATCGATACCGTGCGGTAACAACCGATGCTGCAGAAAAAAAAGCGGTGGAGCAATCGTTCGCTCAATCTACTCTTTGGGGCTTTAACATAGAAGCGCAAAGCGGTAACCGTTATTTGGTAGATGCATCTGAGTTTTTTATGCGCGATGTAATGCGGGCCGCACAACGGCTTAAAAGTAACAAGCAGGGAGCTTATACATTTGATAAAAGTCGCTCGCATTTTTATTTGCCGCAAACAAAAAACTTTCCCCTAAATACCGAAATAGAAACCACCATCACGCTGGTAAATACAGATGGCGAAGTAGGCCAGCTCGTGCAATCGGTTACACCATCTGGCGAAGCCCTTTCCTTACGCATGCATCATTCGTTTGTGCAGTTGCCCGATGACGGGTACAAGCCACGCCTGTTCGATCCAAGGTCGTCTTTTATCCCAATTTCTTTTTACGATTATAGCACGCCTGTTTCCGAACCAATAGAAAAATTATACGTCATTCGTCATCGTCTTCAAAAACGGGATGCATCAGCCCAAATTAGCGAGCCTGTTAAACCTATTATTTATTACCTGGATAATGGCACGCCTGAGCCCATTAGAAGTGCTTTGCTGGAAGGTGCCGGATGGTGGAACACTGCGTTTGAAGCAGCAGGTTTTAAAAATGCGTTTCAGGTAAAATTGCTACCGCCCGATGCCGACCCGATGGACGTTCGGTATAATGTTATTAATTGGGTACATCGCTCTACGCGTGGATGGAGTTATGGCGCCTCAGTAGTAGATCCGCGAACCGGTGAAATCATCAAAGGTCATGTTACACTTGGATCCTTGCGGGTGCGGCAGGATTATATGATTGCGCAAGGGTTATTATCACCCTTTTTAGATGAAAAGACAAGAGCTGCAACCGACCCCATGTTGCGTATGGCGCTCGACCGGTTAAAACAACTTGCGGCGCATGAAATAGGCCACACACTTGGACTGATGCATAACTACGCGGCCAGTGTAACTAACAACGCAAGCGTAATGGATTATCCGCACCCGATGGTAAGCCTTACCGCCGATGGAAAAATAGACCTTACAAAAACCTATGATGCGGGAATTGGCGAGTGGGATAAAATTGCTATTACCTGGGGCTATAAAGATTTTGCCGCCGGAACAAACGAGGCGGCAACTTTAAACACCTTGCTTACAGAAGCCAGCCAAAAGGGGTACCAATACATCTCGGATCGGGATGCGCGAGCACCAGGTGGACTGCACCCGCAGGCGCACCTTTGGGATAATGGAAGCAATGCAGTAGATGAATTAAAAGCAGTTATGAAAGTGCGGGAAAAGGCCCTACAAAACATGGGCGAAAACAGCATTCCACTGGGCACGCCAATGGCTTTTTTAGAAGATGTATTAGTTCCCATTTATTTGTATCATCGTTATCAATTAGAAGCAGTTACTAAAATTGTGGGCGGCATGTATTATACTTATGCGCTGCGCGGTGATGGACAAACAATCACTCGGCCCGTTTCAAAACAGGATCAGCAGGAAGCGCTAAAAGCGCTGATGACAGCCATTGAGCCTGAAAATTTGCTGCTGCCGCAAAAGATAATAAACCTGCTGCCACCGCGGCCAGCCGGCTATAACTTTAATAAAGAGCTTTTTGCTAAACGAACCGGTTTAGCCTTTGATGCGCTTTCGCCGGCCGAATCGCTAACCGATTATGTTTTCTCGTTTTTGTTTCACCCCGAACGCTTAAACAGGCTGGTGCAATACGGCCAGCAAAGCACTGCCTTTGGGTTAGATGATTTGCTGAACACAGTTGTAAATAAAACGTTTAAAGCGCCACGCCAAACAGGCCTAAAAGGGTTGCTGCAATTACAAAACGAACAGATTGCGCTCACTTATTTACTTTCGGCCAGCATAAACGACAACACATCGTTTGCAACAAAAGCAGCGCTTCGGGGCAGCCTCTCCAATTTAAAATCATTTATCGAAAAGGCCCAAAAAAGCACGACTAATCAATTATATGCCGGCCATTTGATATTGGCTTTAGAACGAATGAAAACACCTGAAAAGGCAAAAGCAACACTTCATAAGGAAATGCCGCCGGGTGCGCCCATAGGTTGTGTTGAATGAGCGTAAACTTCTTATCTTTTTAGCAAAAAACCTTTAAAAAATGGGCCGTTTTTAAAGGTTTTTTGGGCTTTTTCTTGCCTTGTTGTTTCCCGCTTTTCAAAGCAAGGCGATGGTGTTTTTGTTGCTACCTTTGCGGCATGAGAAAGTGGTTACTGATTTTGATGCTGATTGCTTTATGCAATAGCCCTGTGGCAGTGCAGGCGCAGTGTTCCATCTGCACTAAAACAGCTGCCCAGCTGGGCGAAAAACCTGCAAAAGGGTTAAACCTTGGCATTTTGTACCTGGCGCTTACGCCAATGGCCTTAATGGGTTTTATTGGTTACCGTTGGTGGAAACGAAATGGACAAGCATAATCTTTCTTTAAACCTCAGAAAGCAACGAGTTGTAAACAGCGTGGTATTGTTCGGCGCTTTTCTTCCAGTCAAACAGCATGGCACGTTGCTTTACTTCCTTCATCCGGTTATTGGAATGAAAATGTTGAAGTGAAGTGGTAAGCACTTCTTGCATGTGCGCCGGGTCAAAGTTATTAAAGTAGTAAGCTGCGTCCGCGCCAATTTCAGGTAACGAAGTGTGTGTAGAAAGAAGGATTGGTTTTCCAAAATACATGGCTTCTATTACGGGCAGTCCAAAACCTTCGGCGATGGATGGAAAAACAAAAGCAACACAGTTTTTTATATACCATTGCTTGTCGTTTTCCGAAACAGGCCCGGTAAACACAAGACGATTTTCTACGCCGAGCGACTTTGCCGTTTCTATAATTTTAGCTTTATACTCTTCGCTGTTGGTAACACCCGCAATAAGTAACTGATAATTGTTTTGCTGCAGCAATGCGGGTAACACATGAAAATTTTTTTTATCTACAATAGTACCAATGGTAAATATAAAAGGTACAGTTGGTGCGATAGCTGGCGGCACCGGATCTTCAATTTCATCTATAGTACATCCATTATAAATTACACTGCACGCTTTTTCTGCCAAAGAAATATGATTTTTTATGTCTTGCAGCACAAAGTTTGAAATAGCCACTACATGATCGGCCCGCTTGATTTTGGCAGCCAGTTGTTTTATATACTTTTCTTTCTTTGCTCCTGTTTTGCTATCGTCGTACAAAAAGTTTAAATCATGAACAGTAAGTACCACTTTAATTTTCCGCCTCCAGGGATAATACATCGTTCCCTGAAAAGTGCTGTGCCAAATAGAAAAACGGCTCAGCGAAGGAAGTAAAAACTTATGAATAGAACGTTGATCAACAGTGCATTCTTTTTCAAAAACTTCTTTAGTTTGCGGCCTTGTATAAAAGCAGATCTCGCGATCTTTATTTTTAGTATGTTCAAGACTTTTTGCAAGGTGCAGGCAATAATAATAAAGGCCTGTAAAAGGGTACTTCATTCGTTCGCAATCTACAATAACACTGTTTCTAAAGCTATTCACCGAACATTATTTTTAATTGCTTCCATGTAAAAGCTTCCTTCCTGTACAGGCAAAAAACGCGTGGTATACTTGTTTAACTGCAGATATTCATCAAGTGCTTTTACATTATTTTTTTCGCTGTTCAGTTGATGAACTTCAATCACCATCATATTTATTTTTTGCAAAACAGACGGATGCGTATTATAAATAATATCGTATTCGCTGCCTTCGCAATCTAACTTTAAAAGATCTACCTGGCGCAGGTTTTTTTCTTCCATAATAGAAGTGAGCGATTGAGCCGGCACATTAATTTTTTTGTTATTCAGCCCGTTAAAACCCGAAAACACCGACGAAACCACCGTATTACTATCTGTATCTGCAGTAAACAATTCAATGCTGGTAATGGGCAAACCAGTAACTGCTTTTTGATGAAGCTGTATTGCCTGCATAGCCGGGTTTGCTTTTATTGTTTCCTGAAAAAGAAAAATGTTAGAAGGCATCGGCTCATAAGCAAACACCGTTGCCTCTTTTATTTTAGAAAAAAGAAGAATGCCAAAAAAGCCGGCATTTGCGCCTACATCAATAATCACAGGTTTTTCTGGAAGCTTTGAAACAAGCTGTTTTATTTCGTAAAAGTCTTCCATAAAAATTTCTTTAAATACCTGGTACAGGGTTGCGGGTACGCTAAACCTTTGCAAAATGGGTCGAGTAGTAAACCGTAGCGATCGTGCATGTCGCTTGTTTTTGTGCAAGAGATATTCGTGCCAGTTAGTAATGTTTGCAACTAAACGTTGATACCGGGCTAATCCTGTTACGGCCATGGCTACGAAATTGTTGCTTTACTTCGAATGTACAAATTAATTAAAAGGATAAATTATGCTAAATTGGTTTGCCTCTCCGAAAAGTGATTTGTGCCCTGTACTTAACATTTCAAAAATAATAATGAGCAATAAAATTAATTGTAAATAGTGGCCCGGTTTTTTACATGTGCATGATGATACTATCAAATACTATTTTCCGGAACTTTTTTGAGCAAACAGGGCGTTTTGTACACTTTAAAAGATACAAAAAAGGGTACGCGAAAGGTGCAAACAGTGTATGATGTATATTTTATAATTTGTAAAAACCAAAAAGGTAATAAGTTTTTAACATGGCAGATTTTGATTACGTTATTGTAGGTGCAGGACTTTTTGGTGCAACGTTCGCACATCAGGCAAAAAAGGCAGGAAAGAAATGTTTGGTAATAGATAAACGTTCGCATATTGGAGGCAATATTTATTGTAAAGATGTGGATGGCATAAATGTGCATTATTACGGTGCGCATATTTTTCATACTAACGATAAAAACATTTGGAACTTTGTAAACTCGTTTGTAGAATTTAACCGCTACACCAATTCGCCAGTTGCCAATTACGAAGGCAAGTTGTACAATTTGCCTTTTACCATGAATACGTTTTACCAGTTATGGGGCGTAATTACACCGGAGCAGGCACAACAAAAAATACAAGATCAAATTGCCGCATTAAACATTACTGAGCCCAAAAATTTAGAGGAGCAGGCATTGAAATTGGTAGGTCCGGATATTTACGAAAAGCTTATAAAAGGGTACACCGAAAAACAATGGGGCCGTAAAGCAACCGAGCTACCGGCTTTTATTATAAAGCGTTTGCCGGTGCGTTTTACATTTGACAATAATTATTTTAACGATAAATACCAGGGCATTCCTATTGGCGGCTACAACAAACTTTCCGAGGGTTTGCTAAATGAAATTGAAGTACGACTAAACACGAATTTTTTTGATGATGTAGATTATTTTAAATCGTTAGGAACTACGCTTGTTTACACTGGACCATTAGACGAATATTACAACTACCAGTTTGGCGAGTTAGAATACCGCAGTCTTCGGTTTGAACACAAACAATTAGAGCAGGAAAACTACCAGGGAAATGCTGTTGTTAATTATACCGAAGCACACATACCCTACACCCGAATTATAGAGCACAAGCATTTTGAATTTGGCACTCAGCCGCATACTGTAATTACCTACGAGTACCCGGCAACATGGGAAAAAGGTATGGAACCTTACTACCCAATGAATGATGATAAAAACACTAAACGGTTTAAACAATATTCAGAGTTAAGCACAGCGGAAGAGAGCGTTATTTTTGGCGGCCGTCTGGCCGAATACCGCTATTACGATATGCACCAGGTTATTGGTTCGGCACTGGTAAAAACGCAACGAATTTTTGGTTCTGAAACATAACAAAAAGGGGTGTGTGCCTGCTACAGAACAAAATAAAGTTTTTTGAAACAACGGATTAATTATACAAAATCCTGAACAAACTTATATAAATTAAAGTGTGGATTTTCCACCGCTGCAGCAAGCCTTTTAGCAAGGTTTTCTTTCTGTACATCGTGCATTCGTTTTTGCTCAATTAAATAGTAAGCCTTTTCGGCCAGCAGCCATAATTTCCTATCGATTTTTATACCATTTTCTAAAGTTGTTTCTATTGCCTCTTTCAATGTAACAATACCTCCGTGTTGCAACGCCATTGTTTTTATTACTGGTATTTTTTTACCCTTTGCAAAGCCAGGTGCAAGCATTAAACGAAGGTTGCGAACAAAGGCATCGGCTCCTTCGCGATCGCTTTTGTTTACTACAAAAATGTCGGCAATTTCCATTAGTCCTGCTTTCATGGTTTGCACTTCATCGCCAGCTTCGGGCACCAACACAACAACGGTTACATCAGCGAGGCCGGCAATTTCAATTTCGCTTTGCCCAACGCCTACCGTTTCTACAATAATATAATCATATTGCGCAGCCTTTAGCAGCTCGGTAAGTTCTATAATTTTTGGATGAAGTCCGCCCATGCTGCCGCGTGTGGCCAACGATCGAATAAACACCAACGGGTGCGTGTACCAATCGCTCATTCGAATACGATCGCCCAACACAGCGCCTAAATTAAAAGGCGATGAAGGATCAACACACAGTACGCCAACTTTTTTTCCGTCCGCAACTAATTCTTTTATCAGCGCATCGGTTAAGGTACTTTTTCCAGCGCCCGGCGGGCCCGTTATGCCAATAATTTTTCCCCTTTGTGAAACTGGTAGTAAAGCTAAAAATTCCTGATAACCTTCAACCTCGTTTTCTACCAGCGAAATACTTCGCGCCAGCGCTTTTACATCGCCGTTAATTAATTGCTGAAGTAAGGTTTGCCACATGAAAAATAATTAGAGTGAACTGCACAACAGTCGCAAAAGTAGGTGGATTAACAGAGAGATTAACGCCACGTAATTTTGCTTATTTTTAATCTTTTAAAAACATTCAAAAAAGGGTCAAACCCAAAGGCACCCCTTTTTTAAAGGTTTTTTTAATTATTACTTACCCTGTTGCACCATATTTGCATTAATAGCGCCATGACTAATTTCATTCCTATATTTCCACTGGCTGTGGTGGTTTATCCCGGCGAAGATTTAAACTTACACATTTTTGAACCCCGATACAAGCAACTGATTAACGAATGTTTTGAACAAAAAAAACTCTTTGGCATACCGGCCATTATCGATGATAAGCTACAGGATTTTGGAACCTTAGTGCAGGTAACCGAAATTACTAACCGTCACCCAAACGGTGAGTTAGACATTAAAACTAAGGGCGATAAAGTGTTTCGCATTTTAGAAATAATTAAAGAAATACCCGATAAATTATATTGCGGCGCCATCGTAAATTATCCCGCTAATAACGAAAGTAGCAGCGAAAAAATAATGGCTCTTTTGCTAAACAGCATTCGCCAACTGCATAAGCTTTTAAACATTTCGAAAGACTTTAATAAGGCGGATAACGAACTAAATAGTTACGATGTAGCGCACCACATTGGTTTATCGCTGCAGGAAGAATACGAAGTGCTAAACCTGGTAAACGAACGCCAGCGGCAGGAATATATTAAACGGCACTTAACCAAGGTAATTCCAATGGTGGTGCAAATGGAAGGGTTGAAAGAAAAAATAAAACAAAACGGCCACTTTAAAAACCTTACAAGCTTTAATTTCGACCTTTAAGTTTGTACATGCCAACAACACTTTGTATTGATTTTGGAAACACTCGTTTGAAAGCAGCCCTTTTTTCAAACAATCAATTGCAAAATATTTTTGTTTTGTGCGATGATGTTTCTGCCGGTATAAAGCAACTGGTAGCCGATCATAAGCCTGATGCTTCTATCTTGTCATCGGTTGTGAATCACCCTCCGGAAATAGAAAACGTACTAAAAGAAAATACACATTTCCATTTATTGTCCAATACCTCTTTGTTACCCTTTTCTATACCTGTTGGCAAACCCGAAACCGTTGGCGCCGACAGGTTGGCAATTGCAGCGGCTGCCGTTGATTTGTTTCCTCAACAAAATAAATTGGCCATTGCGCTTGGCACTTGCATTACGTACAATTTCATTAATACATCTAATCAGTTAATTGGCGGTTCTATTTCGCCAGGCATGGAGCTGCGTTTTAAATCGCTTCATCAGTTTACAGCAAAATTGCCCCTGGTAAATGGCGCCTGGAACGTGCCGCTTGTTGGCTACGATACGGTTAGCAACATACAATCGGGCGTGGTGCTGGGCATTGCTAAAGAGCTCGATGGAATAATAGATGCGTACAAAGAAAGGTACAGCAACTTTAACGCGTTTTTAACCGGGGGCGATATACCCTTTGTCGCGCCTCATTTAAAAAACAAGATATTTGCAGACCCCGATTTAATTTTTAAAGGTCTGTATGCCATTAGCAAACTCAATCATGCTTAAGAGAAAAAAGAATTTCATTAAAATAGTTGTTACAGTTCTGGCTTTGTTTTCTGCTCCTGTTTTATTTGCGCAGGATAACTCGCCTTACTCGCAATATGGTTTGGGCGATGTGGTTCCAAACACCAACATTGTTACCCGCGGAATGGGCGGTATTAGCGCCGGCTATTCCGATTTCTTATCCATTAATTTTAATAACCCTGCATCGTACTCAGCTTTTTTAACAATTTTAGAACCGCGCACTGGCAAACCAGTTTCAGGCCGTGTGTTGCTGGATGTAGGCCTTAATATTGAAAACAGAACATTGCGCAGCCCTAACCAGGTAGCAAAATTTTCCAGTTCCAATGCGCTTTTCTCTTATGTTCAGGTAGGTATTCCGTTGCGTAAAAATTGGGGACTAAGTTTTGGTTTAAAGCCTCTCTCGCGCATTAGCTATAAAATTCAACAAAGCACCAGAACAGCTATTGACAGCGTGCTTACCGAAAATAACGGCGAAGGTGGAAGCTACCTACCAAGTATAGGCACTGGTTTCAGGGTTGGTGATTTAAGTATTGGTGCTAATATTGGTTATTTGTTTGGACGAAGAGAAAACAACGTGAAAGTGGGTTTTGCAAACGACAGCGTAACTTATTACAATGGTGGCCGAACAACTTCCTCTTCCTTTGGCGATTTATTTTTTAACGCTGGCGCTCAGTATAAAATTGATCTGTCTAAAAAAACGCTTGTTCGTTTAGGCGTTTCCGGCAATTTAAAACAAAGCTTGAAAGGCACACAGGATTTTAAAGAGCAAACATTTATCAGCGATGGTAATGGTACTGAAGTACAATTAGACAGCGTATCGGAACGAAAAAATGTTAGCGGCGAAGTTATTTATCCTGCATCGGCAACGTTTGGTTTTGTATTAGAGCACGGCCAGGAGCCAGGCGAGCAAAGCTGGTTATTAGGTGCTGATTTTGTGTACAACAAATGGGAAGATTACCGCTTTTTTGGTGCTACCGACAGGGTAAAAAACAACTGGCAAATACGGGCTGGCGGACAGTACCGTCCAAAACCGGCACGTGCATATTTAAGCAATGTGGCGTACCGTGCCGGCTTTTCTACCGGTGCCGATTATATTACCGCCGGTGGCAATTTGCCCGCCTGGAGCGCCTCGGCTGGTTTTGGACTTCCCATTGCCAATTACAATCGCTTAAGCCCAAACCAGTATTCTATTATCAATTTAAGTTTCGAATATAACCAGCGCGGCAATGATAAAAATCCGCTGAAAGAAAATGTATTCCGCATTTCTGTTGGCTTAAGTTTTAGCGATCTTTGGTTTACCAAACGCAAGTATGATTAATTTTCCAAAAAACAAATATGTATTGCAGGCAGCTATAATTTTTAGCTGCCTGTTGTTTTTTGCATGCGAAAACGACCAGGGAGAAATTGATGCGTGGACACGCAAAGAAGTATCTGTTGAAGAAGCAATAGGAGTAAATATGCTGTTTAGCCAAAACGGAAAACCAAGAGCAAACTTAAAATCGCCGCTAATGCTGCGCTACCAGGGCGATACCCTTTTAACAGAGTTTCCCAACAGCCTGCACGTTGATTTTTTTGATTCGTCCGGCAAGCGCGAAAGCTGGCTTGATGCGCGGTATGGAAAATACTTTGAATCCCTGAATAAGGTGCTGCTGCGCGATAGCGTAAGGGTTATTAACATTAAAGGCGATACTTTATCAACTGCCGAATTGTGGTGGGATCAAAATGCAAAAATATTTTTTACCGACTCTGTAGTGCGCATAATTTCTAAAGACAAATACATACGCGGTGGTAAAGGTTTGCAGGCAAGCCAGGATTTGGACACTACTATTATTAAAAACCCAACTGGAACTGTGTTGGTGGGCGGTGCTGTTTTATAGCAGTAGGTTTTGGAAACCTTGCCATGCTCCGATAAAGCGGCGATTTAATGGATAAAAGCTAAAAAAACTGTTCAAAAAGGGGGGTGTTTTTCAAAGGTTAGTGGAATAAAATGTGTTGTAATTTTACAAAGCATTATCTACCGGTTATAAAAATAAAACAGAACAATCATGGAATACAGAAGAATGGGAAAATCAGGTTTGCAACTAAGTGTGCTTTCCTTTGGCAGTTGGGTTACGTTTCATAAACAAATAGACGACAGCATTGCCGATGCTTTAATTGGACTTGCTTACGATAGTGGCATCAACTTTTTTGATAACGCCGAAGTATATGCTGGCGGCGAAAGCGAGAAAATGATGGGACGCGTATTGAAAGCAAAAAATTGGGACAGAACAAGCTATATCGTTAGCAGCAAAGCTTTTTTTGGGTGGCGCGGAAAAGAAAACAAGCCAAACCAAATGGGCTTAAGCCGCAAGCATTTAATGGAAGCCTGTAACGAAGCGCTGCAACGTTTACAGGTAGAGTATCTTGACTTATATTTTTGTCACCGCCCCGATAAAGCCACGCCCATAGAAGAAGTAGTTTGGGCCATGAACCATTTATTACAACAAGGCAAAATAATATATTGGGGCACATCGGAATGGAGCGGTGTGGAAATAATGGAAGCGCACCGCGTAGCGCAGCAATACAATCTTATTGGACCTTCGGTTGAACAACCACAATATAATTTGCTGGAGCGGGCAAAAATAGAGAATGAATTTAGCATGATATTTAATACCGTTGGCATGGGTACTACTATTTGGAGCCCCCTTGCATCGGGGTTGTTAAGTGGTAAATACAATGATGGCATTCCCGAAGGAAGCCGCTTTGCATTACAGGGTTTTGAATGGTTAAAGGACCGTTTTGTAGTGGAAGACAAATTGAACAAAGTGCGAGAGCTTACTGCATTTTCAAAAGAGTTGGGTGTGCCTGTTTCTACCCTTTCTATTGCCTGGACCATTAAAAACCCAAATGTAACTACCGCCATTTTAGGTGCTACAAAAAAAGAGCAGTTAGTGGAGAATTTAAAAGCGTTGGATGCATTGCCGCTGCTTACCCCCGAGGTAATGCAGCGCATAGATGATATTATGCAAACAAAACCCGTTATGCCCGAACATTAAAAAAAGAGTTCAAGTAACTGAAGAAAAAAGCCTTTCATAGCAGAAATACCAAAACCTGAAAGCGGTTTAGAACAGCACGCCAAACTATACGTACGACAAAAGATTAATCAAACTATAATGACTCTCGCCCGTGCGTTGGCCGGACAAACGGGCGGAGCCATTGGGTTGTCCTTGAATTTTTGGATCTACCTTTTGCTTCAAGGCAAAAGGTAGAAAGGCATTATTGTAATGTGAAATGCCTGGAGATTTGCAATTGCCAGGTACAAAGCAATTTGCCGGTACAAAAACCTTCAAAAAGGGGTGGTACAAATCAGTTTTGGTTATCTTCATTCCATGCAATTAAAAAGCAAAACTGTTTTTATTACCGGCTGCAGCCGCGGTATTGGTAAAGCTATTGCTTTGCGGCTGGCAAAAGAAGGCGCTAACATTGTAGTTGCTGCTAAATCGGTAGAGGAAAATCCCAAATTAGGCGGCACTATTTTTACCGCTGCGCAGGAAATAGAAGCGCTTGGCGTAAAGGCACTTGCCATACAATTAGATGTACGGGATGAAGAGCGAATAAAGGAGGCCGTGCAAAAAACTGTAGATGTTTTTGGCGGCATAGATATATTAATAAACAACGCAAGCGCTATTGGCTTAACCTCCACCGAACAAACCGAGGCCAAACGCTTTGATCTGATGCACAGCATTAATGTACGCGGCACTTTCTTAATGTGCAAGGCTTGCATTCCCTATTTAAAAAAATCTGATAACGGCCATATACTAACCCTATCGCCGCCACTTGATTTAGCACCCAAATGGTTTGCACCACACCTGGCCTACACCTTAAGCAAATACAACATGAGCCTGATTGTGTTGGGCCTTGCAGAAGAATTTAAAGGAAAGATTGCTGCCAACGCCTTATGGCCCCGCACCACAATAGCCACAGCAGCCGTGCAAAATTTGTTAGGTGGCGATTACTTAATGCAGCGCAGCCGCAAGCCGGAAATTGTTGCTGACGCGGCTTTTGCCATTGTTTCAAAAAAGGCCTCAGCATGCAGCGGCAATTTTTTTATTGATGAAGAAGTGTTAGCGAGCGAAGGCGTTTCTGATTTTTCGAAGTACGCTGTTAATGGTGCACAGCCGTTGCAAAACGATTTGTTTGTAGATTAAACAACGGTGAAATTATTATGGTCGAAAGGACGCTTGCCAGTTACCCTTTCCACACCATTTTTAAAGCGGTCCTTCCATTTTATTTTGTTGTACGTCAGATCATGCTCAAACTTCCAGTTGGCGGCTGCTATACGGTTTTGCATTACCGCGGGATGGGTTCCGGTAAAGACCTTTAACGCATCTATAGAAGAATAATCAAACTCGCTGGTATCCGTTTTTTCTTTGGTTTGAGGAACCAAATCGTGGTAATAGGTTTCAAAGTTGTTTTGCTTTGCTTGCATGGCGGATGGCTCGCGCACCCAGCCGTAGTGGTAAATGGTTGCATTCAGTGGCTTTACTTTCAGTTTTTGGTTAGCCCCTTTTCTAAAGCCTTGTGCATCTTTGTAAGAATAAATGCTTTTATCGTTTTTTACTACGCGTATTTCATTTCTATACCAGTTAGACGACACGCCTACATAATCGAAAGAACCATAAAAGTGGATGTATTTAAAAAGGAGTCCATCTACTTCTTTTACATCTTTCCATTGAAGCATGGCTTTATACACTTCATCGTGCCCGGCCTCGTGCAGCACTTCATCGCCTTGTATATACATGCACCAATCGCTATCGGCGCTAATGGCATTAAAAGCTTTATCGGTTTCCGAAGCTAATACGTTCCCGCCTTTTGTTAATTGATCGTTCCAAACAGTATCGATAACTTTTACTTTCTGCTTATCAATAGACGCGACTGCCTCCCGTGTTCCATCGGTGCTGTTGCCAACGGCTACAATCACCTCATCGCACAGCGGAAGAATTGAATTGATAGCTTCTACAATTGGGTATTGAAAAGCCACGGCATTTTTAATAAAAGAAAAGCCTGTTACTTTCATACTTTCCGTTTACCATTTTTTGTTTTTATAAGCATTGGAACTGTGACTTTACTTAGCAAATCGCAAAGCGTAAACAACAAGCCATTATTGCTTTTCTGCCACTTCATCGTCGCTCCATTTCTCCGGTCGCATTTGCGGAAATAATAAAACATCCTGTATAGAAGGCTGATTGGTAAGCAACATGCACAGCCGGTCTATACCAAAGCCAATGCCCGACGTTGGCGGCATACCGTACTCCAGTGCACGCAAAAAATCATAATCTATAAACATTGCTTCATCATCGCCACGTTCCATTAATTTAATTTGTTCTTCAAAACGTTCGCGCTGGTCAATGGGATCGTTTAATTCGGTATAAGCATTTGCCATTTCTTTACCGTTAATAATCAGTTCAAAACGTTCTACAAGTCCGGGTTTAGTGCGGTGCTTTTTTGTAAGCGGACTCATTTCCACAGGGTAGTCAATAATAAAAGTAGGCTGTATGTAATGTGCTTCGCAACGGCCTCCAAAAAGTTCATCAACAAGCTTTCCTTTACCCACGTTTGGAGCCACATCAATTGCCAGTTTTTTACATACATCCCGCAAACCTGCCTCGTCCATCTCGCTCACATCAAAACCAGTATGCTCCTGTATAGCTTCGTAAATAGAAACACGTTTAAAAGGGGCTTCAAACGAAATTTTTTTATTGCCTACCATCACTTCTGTACCCCCTGTAACATCAACGGCCGCTTTTTCCAGCAGGCGTTCGGTTACGTTCATCATCCATAAATAATCTTTGTAAGCAGTATAAAATTCCAGCACGGTAAACTCCGGATTGTGTGTGCGGTCCATGCCTTCGTTTCGAAAGTTGCGGCTGAATTCGTACACCCAATCAAAGCCACCAACAATGAGCCTTTTTAAATAAAGTTCGTTGGCAATACGCAGGTAAAAAGGAACATCTAACGCATTGTGGTGCGTAACAAAAGGCCGCGCTGCCGCACCGCCGGGAATGCTTTGCAACACCGGCGTATCTACTTCCAATGCGCCATGACTGTTTAAGAATTCGCGAATGGAATTAATAAGTTTGGTGCGTTTTACAAAGGTTTCTTTTACCGATGGATTAATAACAAGATTGGCATACCGCTGGCGGTATTTAAATTCAGGATCGCTAACAGCATCAAAAGTTTGCCCTTCGGCTTCTTTTACAATGGGCAGCGGACGCAAGGCTTTTGCCAAAAAAGTAAGCTCTTTTACATGTACCGAAATTTCGCCCATTTTAGTGCGAAACACAAACCCTTTTACGCCAATAAAATCACCAATATCTAACAATTTTTTCCAAACAATATCATATAAAATGGTATCGCCATCTTTTACCAGGTCGTCTTTACGTACATATATTTGAATGCGTCCGTGAGAGTCCTGCAGTTCGGCAAATGAAGCTTTTCCCATATCGCGAACGCTCATAATTCTTCCGGCCAGGCACACCGTTTCAAACGCTTCTTTATCATCATCGGTAAACACATTTTTTATTGCAGTAGAATAATGAGAAACGGGGTATTGCGCTGCCGGGTAAGGATCGATGCCTAGGTTTTGTAATTGAATAAGCTTTTCTCTTCTGATTAGTTCCTGCTCTGAAAAATGTTCCTGCATACAAAGTTCTTAAACCACAAATTTAGGTGTTGCACCTGAAACAGAATTTTATCGGTCGTTAATAAAACTCTCTGTTGTAAACTATACAAAGCCTTGCCTGCATAGCGTATTTTCGCTAACTCAATTCTATGTTTTATCTTTCGGGCAGGTAATTTGAAAAATAACCAAAAACGCTTACATAATGAAAACACTTATTCTAACTTTCGTCCTTTCTTTTTCTTTTCTATCGTGCGATGTTTTGTCGAAGCTTCCCTCCTATACTAATATTACAGAGACTGAAGCATCTGAAGCTATGCGCCAGGCACTAGACCAGGGCGTTGGGCGCGGCATTAGTTTGTTAAATAACCAGGATGGCTTTTTTGGCAACCAGGCATATAAACTTTTTTTACCGGCCGAAGCACAAAAAATTGAAAGCACCCTGCGCCAGTTAGGAATGGGCGGAATGGTAGATAAAGCTATTTTACAAATTAACCGTAGTGCCGAAGAGGCTGTCGGTTATGCTCGGCCCATTTTTGTAGATGCTATCAGGCAAATGACAATTACCGATGCCATAAACATTATTAAAGGACCGAAAGACGGTGCTACACAATACTTTCGCGATAAGACAACGGCAAAA
>JBBSRB010000004.1:0-45689 GCA_038243445.1 Chitinophagales bacterium
CTTTTTTTCTTTCAACTCTAAAATTCGCTTTATTATCAACTGTATTTATTGTGTCTTGGTTCAAAATAATCTCACCTGGTTCAGTCGTGTAAATGGTTATATTCTTATGTGACTGGTTCATAATTGTTGCACAAGAAGTCAAAAGAATTGAAACTGTCAAAATGTAAAGCGTCTGTCTCATAGTGTTATGGCTGGTAACATTTGTATTACCGAAACTTCTTGCTACAATTCTATTTGAGAATCAAACAAAATCGCAGCAAGAAGCAAACATAAATTTGATTGACCCTTTTTCTGCACTTCATTCAGCATTGCAACATAAATACTGCGGTCATTCCCACCAATCACAATTCCATTTTCCCACTTCTGAATAGCAATAATACCGTGCATTGGCACCGAACGCAGGCTTTCATATGTCATCAACCTGGTTATAAATAAAGGGCTAACCCGGCTCTGTTTTCTTTTATTATAAACCTCAATTCATTTTTGTCCCATGATGAAACTGATTGTAATCCGGAATTATAAGTATTTACTGCTTGTTTGGCCTGCTTACTGGTTTTTAGGCTGATGGGGATCGCAACAACAATCAACCCTGCTCCTATTCCTGCCACAGTCCAATTAGGTTTTCCTCCCGCCAAAGATGTTCCAAGTGGATAGCCAACCATAAACCCGCCCGCATAACCCAAAATTGTTGCTATTGTGTTGTTGGATTGTGCCGATTTAATCATTTTGTAGGCTTGTTTATCCGGCTCCATTAAAGCTACCAGTTGCTTCATGTTCAGCTTTTTGTCTCCCTGGTAAAACTGATACCCGCCAAAAGCTTTTTTCATTGAAATAGAATCGGTTGCTTTCTGAATTCCCCTATCAACTTCTTGTGCATAAGATGCAGTTGTAACCATTACAAGTGAACAAAAGATAATTACTTTTCTCATTTTTAATTTTCTACTGTTATAGCTTTTTAATAACGCCAGGTTTTTGAAAGGCTTACTCCTCTTTTTAGGAACGGAAAATTCTAATCATTATCAGTCGTCGGCAGCTAGCATACATTCGCTGTTCACCAGCGGTTTTAATGATGGTAAATACGTTGTGCAGATACCATTTAGCTCGTTGCTTTTTGCCCTATTTATTGACCCTTTTTCTGCACTTCATCCAATTTAGCTACGTAAATACTACGGCCGTGCGTTCCAATTACAATTTCATTTTCACGCTCGTGAATAGCAATATCATGCACCGGCACCGACCGCGGCATGCCTCCATTCCACATCATAAACGAAGCGCCCCTATTAAAACTTACATACAATCCGCCATCGGTTCCTACATAAATAATATTTTCGTTTTTAGGATCTTCACGCACTACATTTATTGGTTCTGCCGGTAAGTCTCTGCCAATGACTGTCCATGTAGTTCCATAATCATCACTTACATATAAATACGGCATAAAATCATCAAATCGGTAACCGTTTAACGATGCATATACACGGCTTTCTTTGTATTGAGAAGCAATAATGCGGCTTACCCACAACCCTTGAGCAAGCGGTGCATCCGTCATTTTTTGCGGCTTATTTCCTATTCGGTTCCAACTATAACCGGCATCTTTCGTTACGTGCATGTTTCCATCATCGGTACCCGCATACAACAATCCAAAACGCAGTGGCGATTCGGCAATTGTAGTCAGCGTTCCATAAGGCACATCACCCTTTTTATCACCTTTTGTAAGGTCGCCGGTTAAGGCAATCATGGTATCGCCCTGGTTAAACGAACGGTGAAATTTATTAGAACCAAAATACAAAATATCGGGGTTGTGTTTGCTTAATAAAATAGGCGACTGCCAGTTAAACCGCAGGGGCTTTTCGCCCAGTTCGTGCTTTGGTGTAATGCGGCGTGTGCCTTCTTTTGTTACCCTGTTGGTGCGTGCGTATTGTCCAAATTGCGATCCGTAGTACGTAGTTACATTATCGCGTACATCTACCTGTACCTGCATACCGTCGCCGCCGCCAATATTTTTTTCGCCACCTTCGGTTAAGCCTAATCCAGAGTTGGCAAACGGGTTGCGACCAGTTGAAGAAGGCAAATACCAAACGCCATTATCCTGCAGACCGCCATACACATTGTACGGCTTTGCATTATCAACAGTAATAGCATAAAACTGTCCCACGGCGGGCGTATTGGCTTTAAACCAATGATCACCATTATCATACGTAATGTTTACGCCGCCATCGTTGCCATTAATTAAGTGCGAGTCGCGTTTTGGGTTTACCCAAAGAGCATGATGATCGGCATGCACCCCGGCTTTATCCATATTTTTCCAGGTTTTACCGCCGTCGGTTGATACCTGCGAAGAAAAACCAAGCGCATATACTTTATCGGGGTTGTAGGGCGATACATAGATTTTAGCAAAGTAATAGCCATAGGTAAAGAAGATGGGTATTTCTTTATCATGCGTTTTGCGCCAGCTCTTTCCACCATCATCACTACGGTACACTTCGGCACCAATAGGCGTGCCTTCAAAACCAGTATTCACATATAGGTAATCGTAAAGTGAAGTTGGCTTTAATTCATTTTTGGCCACCATTTCTTTTACCGTTTTAGCAGAGTATTGCGGCATGCGGTTGCGTTTTAAAAACGTATCCAGCTTACGGTCATTTAATTGTGCAAATTGCTTTATCGATAAATTCTTTACGTCATCTAACCGAAGGCTGCCGGTATCTTTTTTATCCGCATCTGGTTTCGTTTTTTGATTATCTACAATGGCATATACAATTTGTGGGTTTTTAGGATAAACAGCCAGCCCAATTCTACCTACAAAATCGCCCGCCGGAAAGCCCGATCCTTCTTTTGTTATGAGGCTCCAGGTATTACCTCCGTCTGTACTTTTATAAATGCCGCTGGTACGGCCGGCTTCTTCAAAATTCCAGGCGCTTCTTGTTCTGTACCACGCGGCTGCATACAGTTCGTTGGGGTTTTCCGGGTTCATATCCATTTCTACCACGCCCGTATTATCATCAATATAAAGCGTTTGTTTCCAGGTGGCGCCGCCGTCGGTGGTTTTATATACGCCGCGCTCTTTATTTGCTGAATACAGGTGACCTAAAACAGCTACCCACGCAGTGTTTGAATCGGTTGGGTGTAATTGTATTTTACCAATATGGTGGCTTTCAGGCAAGCCTAAATAACTCCAGTTTTTGCCATTATCGGTGCTTTTATAAACCCCGGTTCCGGCGTATGAGCTACGGCTGCTGTTTACTTCGCCGGTTCCTACCCAAATGGTTCTGGTCTTCCAATCCACTGCAATATCGCCTATGGTTAATACATCCTCGCTATCGAAAATGGACGTAAACGATTGGCCGTTATTAGTAGTGTGCCATAAGCCGCCGCTGGCATACGCTACATAAAATTCGGTTGGATCTTCGGGATTTGCTTCAATGTCATCTACACGGCCGCTCATTACCGTTGGGCCAATGTTTCTAAACTTCACATCGTTCAGCGTTGATTTCTTTTCCAGTTCCTGCCGGCGCTGTAATCCTTTCATGCGCTCGGAGGCAGGCGTGGGCTTAACCTGTGCCCAAACGGCGCCGGTTGTGCAAAAGGCTAACGTAAGCAGCAGCAAAAGCTTTAGGTAACCAACTTTAGGTATTCTTTTGCACTTTGGTTGCGTCGCACTCTTGTACTGTTGTATCTTTAAGCAGCTTTCGGGTTGTGTAAAATTCAGCATGGTTTTGTTTAATTGTAAAATGTTATAGTATAAAAAACAGCGAATTTATAATCCACCTGTCCTGTATTCAAACTTACTAAACAATGCGTTACCTATTCATTATTCTTCTCTTCTTTTCGGCAAACTCGTTTGCCCAATGCAAAACCTTTATTATTGGTGTAAAAGGCGATACGCTTAATTGTGTAGATATGCAGGGCAAAAGGCAAGGCCCATGGGTTGTTAAAGTAGAAAGTCTGCGGGGCGAAAGAGGTTTTGAAGAAGAAGGTTTTTACAAAAACAATTTAAAAACCGGCACCTGGCGCATTTACAGTTTAGAAGGCGATTTAATGGCTATGGAAAACTACCGTTGGGGTCAGCGCGATGGCCGCAATGTTTATTTTAATTATACAGGGCAAATAATGCGCGAAGAAAGCTGGCGCGCCATAGACCCTGCAAACCCATTTGATACGGTAAATGTTTACGATGTAAACGATCCATCTAAAATCATGGGAAAAAGGGTAGTTAAAGTAGATGGACTTACCGTAAAACACGGCACCTGGAAATTTTATGATGGGATGACGGGACGTATGGAAAAAACCGAGCAATGGATAATGGATAAACCAAAAGTAGATGCTTTTGACGATGACCTGGCACCCATTGATGTAGCCGACGGTACAGTGCTAAAAGATGCAAAAAAGGCCCCCGTTGCAAAAAAGCCCCAGGCTATATTAGATTACGAAAAAAAGAATGCCGGCAAAAAGAAGATTAAAGTACGGGATGGAAATACAGGGGGGAATTAGTTGCAATTGAAAGATTGATAAAGTTGAACAGGTTGTTTCATTATCCTTTTTTTAGTAAAAAAACCCGTTTGCCTGCTGCAATAATAAAACCTTTGTAAAACCCCAATTTTATTACCACTGTACGTCAGGTTTTATCTTGAATTCTTTTAATCAACTTTTAAAGGTGGTCCTACAACTTCCATTTCGTTGTCTGCAAATATCCTGGCTATTTCCGCTGGCGTAGGTTCGGCTTTTAATGCAGCCATGGTCACAAAAAATTCTTCCAGCTTACCCGCGGGTTGCATCGTTACTGTCATTCTTCCCCTGTTGCTTACTTGTGTCCATGCATGTGGTACTTTTTGGGGTAAAAATATGGCGTCGCCGCTTTTTAATTCATGCCTGTCTTCTCCCACCTGAAAAACATATTCACCTTCCAGCACATAAAATACTTCGTCTTGAAAATGATGCACATGCAGTGGCGTACCACGTTTTGGTGAAAGGCTTGTTTGTTCAAAAATGGCCAGTGCACCATCTGTATCTTTTCCCGAAACCTTTACGTGCAAAATGTTTTCGTTAACGCCTTTTAATTTTATTGAACCATGATAACGTCCTTCGCCTGCAGGCGCCTTAAAGCCACGCCTGGGTGGTTTTACAAGCGATTTTGTTTGAGCACAGGCAGCAAGCGGTACACCCGCTAATAAACCCATAATAAATTTGCTTCTTTGCATGGTGTGTAACGTTTAGCGGGGTTTACAAATGCTTTTCCATGGTATGTACATATAATCACAATTATATGTAATAAGTACCACTTGTGCAAAGCAGTTGGTGCGCAACACTGAAAAAAACATCAACCACAATATCAACACCAAGTTTTGTACTTAGGCCGTATAGGTAGCTTAAAAGCTTCCCTTTTGTTTATTAAAGTAATTTCTAAAAAACAGTAATTGGTATTCTATAGCTGTTGCCCAATAATTCCAGTCGTGCTTGCCTGGCCGCTCGGTATAAGTATGTGGTATTTTTAGGGAAAGCATTTGCTGGTGTGCGGCGCGGTTCATTTCAATAACAAAATCTTCGGTTCCACAATCTATAATAATGGCAATAGAATCTTTTGGATAGGTTTCCATTTGTTTCATTATAGAATAAGCTCTATATCTTTCTTTATTACTGGTATCACCTAAAAGGTTTTCGAGCTTGTATTGTTTTCCGGTAATGTATTCAATTGCCAAAGCCCCGCTCATGCTGCCGCAGGCGCCAAAAAAATCGGCGTGCCTAAACCCTAAAAATAGTCCGCCATGGCCGCCCATACTTAAACCAGTAATGGCCCGCGCTTTGCGCTCTTTTACGGTTCGGTAGTAGGCATCAATAAATGCAGGAACCTCGGCCGCAACAAAAGTCTCATACCTCACAGTGGTATCTACCGGACTATCAAAATACCAACTTCCAAAAGCACCATCGGGACAAACAATAAGTAGTTGATATGTATCTGCATGTTTGGTTAAATCGGGTACACTTTTTATCCAGTTATCAAAGGCACCCGTGTAGCCATGCAGTAAATAAATGGTTTCGTATCGGGCCGTAGTTTTGGCGTAACTATCGGGCTTAATTACTATGCATTTAATGTTTTTTTTCATTGCGGCACTATATATACTTACGGTATCAACCGTGCCGGCAAATACTTGCTGGGTACAAAGGAGTAACAGAATAATAAGAGCATTCTTCATTAAATAAAGTTAGGTTTTGTTTTGTTCCGTTTTTGTGCTGGTTAATAAAAGTTTCAACTTGATAGCCCCCCAGCATGCAGAAGTTGATGTGCTACAAAATGTAAATCTTTTTACCCCTTTTCCGAATGTTTTATAAACACAGCTGATTGCTTACCTACCCCTTTTTGGTGTGTTTTTAGGGAAGAATTACAGAAATAAATATTGAAGGGGGAGGAGACCGAACAGTTTTGTTGGATTGTGATTTATGGTTGCAAGGTGTTGAATAGAATTGATGCTGTACAAGTGTGCGACGCAAGGAACGGCGAAGCGTAAACTGTTGCTGGTTACAAAAAAAACCACCTTCCGATAGAGGAAAGTGGTTTTTATTTAGAGTTGAATCAGGTTTAAAATCCTTTTTTCTCGCTTGCTTTTTGCATTGGGTTTGCACCAACAGATTGCCCGCGGGCGGCACCCCCTTTTTGCTTAAACAACTGGAAGCGGCTTGGCTCTGCTGCTACGCTGCCCCAAGTGTTGTTGCTTTCATTTATGTCGGCTGTTTCTCTCATAGGATCTATTTTAATAGATGCTACTTCTTTATCCTTCATAAAAAACTTGGTTACTTTTTCTTCATTGAGGCGCCATACTTGTGCGGGAATGCGATCCACTTCTTTGGTTCCGTCTTTGTAGGTCCATTCAATAATAATAGGCATAACCAGCCCGCCTTTGTTGCTAAAATTTAGCTCGTAAAAATGCTTGTTGGCAAATTTTTGCTTTGCTGCTTCATCTAACGGTTCGGCGGAAGCTGGAATTACCAACGCAAACTTTGCAGTATCGTAAGGTTCTATTCCGCGATCGTATCTCCAGTAAAAGTCGCGCAGCGAAGTATCTTTATCAGTTAAAAAGGTAATCTTTTCGTCCTCGCGATTACGGATTTTTGAAATGTCTTCAAACGCATTTACCTGTGGGCGGGCTAAACCCTGGCGAACTGAAGTATCGCGAAAGCGGGGAGTGGTTGCAGTAACATCTGCCCGTGCATATGTTACACTGTCCAAAGAAATATCAGTTGCATCAGTGCTGTAAAACCAGCCTCTCCAAAACCAGTCTAAATCTTCGGCGCTTGCATCTTCCATCGTACGAAAGAAATCGGCCGGTGTAGGATGTTTAAAAGCCCAGCGGCGTGCATATTCTTTAAATGAAAAATCAAACAACTCGCGGCCCATGATGGTTTCGCGTAGGATGTTTAGCCCTGTTGCCGGCTTTGAATAAGCGTTTGGCCCGAAACCAATAATGTTTTCACTGTTTGTCATAATGGGTTCCAACTGGTTTTTATCCAATTTCATATAATCGGTAATCGTCCAGGCTGGCCCGCGGCGCGATGGAAATTTATTGTCGTACAATTCTTCGGTCAGGTATTCTACAAAGGTGTTTAGTCCTTCGTCCATCCAACTCCACTGGCGTTCGTCGGAGTTAACAATCATTGGAAAAAAGTTATGACCTACTTCGTGAATAATTACACCAAGCATACCATATTTTGCTTGCTCTGAATAACTGCCATCTTTTTCGGTACGGCCATAATTAAAGCAAATCATTGGATATTCCATTCCGTTGGCTGCCTCTACACTTTGGGCTACCGGATAAGGATAAGGAATGGTGAAATCAGAATAGGTTTTAATGGTATGCGCTACTGCTTTTGTGCTAAAGGGCCGATATAAGCCGTACGCTTCTTTGCCATAAAACGACATGCACATTACCTTTTTACCTTCTACATAAATAGGCATTGCATCCCAGATGAATTTGCGGCTGCTTGTCCAGGCAAAATCGCGAACATTGTTGGCAGTATAAATCCAGGTTTTCTTTTTAGATGCTTTGCTGCCCTCGGCGGCTTTTGCTTCGGCAAGTGTTACTACTTCAATTGGCTCTTTAGCGGTTTGCGCTTTTGTCCACCGCGCTAATTGTGCCGGTGTAAGGTTAGCTGCATAATTTTGACATTCGCCTGTAGAACCTATAATATGATCGGCAGGAACCGTCATAGCTACTTTAAAATTGCCAAAGGTTAGGGCAAACTCGCCGCGGCCGGTAAACTGTTGGTTTTGCCATCCTTCAAAATCGGAATACACACAAAGGCGCGGATACCACTGCGACATGGTAAATAAATGATTGCCATCTTCGGGAAAATATTCGTAACCGCCGCGACCACCCTGTGCCATACGATCGCTGATGTTATAATACCAATCAATATTTAAAACAGCCTTTTGACCAGGTTTTAACGGCACAGGCAAATCTACCCGCATCATGGTTTTGTTTACCACGTACTTTAAGGTTTTGCCTGTAGCATCGGTTAATTTGGTAATGTTTACGCCAAATCCATTTTCTTTCTTCTCATCTTCCATGCCCTGCAATTGCTGTACGGTAGTGGCGCGTGGTAACGATTGGCTGGTTTGATAATTAGCGTTTTTAGTAGAGCTGTGTTCATTTTCGTCTAACTGAAACCACAGGTACTTTAATACATCTGGCGAGTTATTAAAATACGTCACTGTTTCGCTGCCGGTAAGTCGCAGTGCTTTTTCGTCCAGTTCGCACTTAATGTTGTAATCGGCACGCTGCTGCCAGTACTTTGGCCCGGGCGCGCCGCTTGCGGTACGGTATTCGTTTGGCGTAGGCAAAGCTGTTCCCAACTGCTCAAACTTGTTGGCGTGGTTTCCGTTGGGATTGTTTTGCGCAACAGCAGCCGTGCAAATACCTACAGCTGCTAAAAAAGAAAGCACATTTTTCATATTTTGCATGTGTTTTTATTAAGAAGGAAAACGTTCAATAATCATTTTTAAAGCTATCAAAAATACAATGGCTGAAATAAACCAGCTCCACCATTTTCGATTTATCCGTAAAACATCTACAAATAAATAAGCTATTATTAGGATGGTGGAAACAAATACAACCTGTCCGGCTTCCAAACCTAAATTAAATTGTAATAACGGCCAACCAATACTTTGCCCGTCGGCCAAGGTAAAACGTATATAATTGGCAAAGCCAAGTCCATGAATAAAGCCAAAAAATAACGCAAAAAAATAGTTTAACCGTATGTTTTTGGGGTTAAGATCTTTATAAAAAAAATTGGTAAGTGCGGTAACGGCAATGGTGCAGGGAATTAAAAATTCTACCAGGTTAGAATCAATAGTTAGCAACTTAAAGGCACTTAGTGCAAGCGTAACAGAATGGCCAATGGTAAATGCCGTTACAAGCAATAAAACAGGTTTCCAGTTTTTTAAGGTGTACAGCGCTGCAAGTGCCAGTATAAATAACTGGTGGTCCAGCGCATCGGTACTAATTATATGTTTCCAACCTTCTATAAAATAATTCAACTCTTCCAAGGTGCTTTGCCTTTTAACCTTTTATACTACAAAGAGTTCAAAATAAGACGCAATTTTGTAACTATAAAAATTAATTGTGCCAATGGCTCTCTTGTCGTTTAAATGGTTGCTTGTTTCGCTGGTGGCTTTATTTCACCCGTTTTATGTAAGCGTTACCGAAATTAACCACAATGCAAAAGATAAAACGCTGGAAGTAAGCTGTAAAATTTTTATAGATGATATGGAAGATGCGCTGAAGAAAAACTATGCAGTTTCCACCGATCTTTCGAATGAAAAGCAAATTGCGCAAAACAACCGCCTGATAAACGATTACGTTTCCAAACATCTTTCTTTAATAGCCGATGGAAAAGCCGTAAAGCTCCAGTTTGTTGGTTTTGAAAAAGATAAAGAATCGGTATATTGTTATTTTGAAGTGCCCCATATCGCCACAATAAAAAAAATAGATTTAACCAACAGTTTATTACAGGAAATGCACCAGGAGCAGATAAACATTATGCACATAGTGGTTAATGGCGCACGCAAAAGTTATAAGTTAGATTATCCGGCAAAGCAGGCGAGCTTTAGTTTTTAATTTTCTCATTTTTACCCCTTTTTTGAACCTTTTCTATTTATACATTTAGTTAGAAACGCCCCAGGTTTAGCAGCATTTTATACCAAGAAAGCCCTGTTCGTAAGCTATTTGGTTTAGTTTTGCCGCTTAATTTTAGTGCGCATGCAATATCCAAAAGGAAAACTAATAGCTGTTGGCGGTGCAGAAGATAAAGGAACCAACCTGGAAACAGGAGAAATACACCGCAATAATCTGAATTTTTTTGAATTGGGCATATTGCGCCGCCTGGTGGAAGAGGCCGGTGGCAATACCTGCCGTATAGAAGTAGTAACAACCGCTTCGATGATACCCACAGAAGTTGGCGAAAATTACCTGAATGCGTTTGGTAAAATTGGTGCCATTAACGTTGGCTTGCTTAATATTCGCAACCGGATAGACGCCGATAACCCCGAATTTGTAGAACGGGTTAAACAATGCGATGCTATAATGTTTAGCGGTGGAAATCAAATGAGGTTGAGCGCCACTTTTGGCGGCACCGAATTTTTGCGCATTTTGCTGAACCGGTACGAAAGCGAACCCATTATTATAGGTGGCACTTCTGCCGGCGCAATGGCCATGAGCAATACCATGATTTATGAAGGCAATGCCGCTCGTGCCCACCTAAAAGGCGAAGTAAAAATAACCACCGGACTTGGATTTATAGATGACGTAATTATTGATTCTCATTTTGAAAAGCGGGGCCGCTTTGGCCGATTGGCGCAAGCCGTTGCAAGTAATCCGCAATGCATTGGACT
Source organism: Chitinophagales bacterium (assembly GCA_038243445.1). Taxonomy (GTDB): domain Bacteria; phylum Bacteroidota; class Bacteroidia; order Chitinophagales; family Chitinophagaceae; genus Flavisolibacter. The sequence goes on from JBBSRB010000004.1 coordinate 10,880, forward strand.
TGGCCTGGGCGAAGACACTGGCATGCTGATTACTGACGGAAGCAAAATGGAAGCCATTGGCAGCGGACTGGTAATGATACTTGATGGTCACGAAATTAAAAGCAGCAACATTGCCGATATACCTGATGGCTGCCCTATTAGCATAGAAAATTTAAAAGTGCACCTGCTGGAAAAAGGAAATGGATACGATTTGGAAATGCGTAAATACGTAATGGAAGCAAAGGAAGGCGCACTGGTGAAAAAAAGTGTTGAAATAGAGTAAGCAGTAAACCTTTGAAATAAAAGCGGCCAACAACTTTATTTTTCATCTCTGTTTCCATTGATGACCCTTTTTCGCTCGTTTTCGGGCCTGCAAATTAGCCCCTTTTTTGAATGTTTTTAAAAGCTGAGCGAACGCTTTTTTCTACACCAATTCTACCAGGAAATAATTCTTTTTTCCTTTTTGAACCAGCAAAAATTTTTGATGTAGTAGTAATCCGTTATCAACTATCAATTCTAAACTGTCAACTTTTTTTCGGTTAATGCTTACGCCTCCGTTTTGAACCATTTTGCGTGCTTCGCCTTTACTGGGAAAGATGCTGGTTTGGGCTAAAAAAGACAGCAGGTCTACCCCTTTTTCAAAGGTTTTTCCGTCGTATTGTTTGCGTACTATGCCCTGCATGTTTTCTAAATCATCAATGCTTAAACTTTCGGCTGGTGCCTGTGCCTGCGCAAATAATTTTTGAGTGGTTTCTATTGCATTTTTGTACTCGTCTTCGCCATGAACAAAAAGAGTTAAATCCTGCGCTAATTTTTTTTGTAAGATTCTTTTCCCGGCATCTTTCTTATGTTCTTCTACCAAATTATCTATTTCCTCTTTGGGTAAAAACGTAAAAATTTTTATCCATTTTTCGGCATCGACATCGGCTGCGTTTAACCAAAATTGGTAAAATTGAAAAGGAGTTGTCTTTTGTGGATCGAGCCAAATATTGCCTGCTTCTGTTTTTCCAAATTTTCCTCCATCGGCTTTTGTAATTAACGGGTTGGTAAACACAAAGGCTTCGCCGCCGCCTTTTCGCCTTATTAGTTCGGTGCCGGTGGTCATGTTTCCCCATTGATCTGACCCGCCAAACTGAAGCTTGCACCCTTTGTTGTTGTACAGCCAGTAAAAATCATAGCCCTGCAAAAGCTGGTAAGCAAATTCGGTATAACTAATGCCGGTTTCGCCTTCAATACGTTTTTTTACGCTTTCTTTTGCCATCATATAATTAACCGTAATGTGTTTGCCGGTATCGCGCAAAAACGCTAAAAAGCTAATGCCTTTAAGCCAGTCGTAATTATTAACCATTTCGGCTCTATTTGGCTTTGTGGCGCTAAAATCCAAATACTTTTCTAATTGAGTTTTTATACCGGATACGTTTTTTTGCAGTGTTTCTTCGTTTAACAGGTTTCGTTCCTCGCTTTTGCCCGATGGATCGCCCACCATACCCGTAGCGCCGCCAATTAAGGCAATGGGTTTGTGCCCGCTTTTTTGCAGGTGTACCAGCAAAATAATAGGCACCAGGCTTCCAATATGCAAGCTGTCGGCGGTAGGGTCAAAGCCAACATAGCCGGTGGTCATTTCTTTGTTTAACTGCTCCTCGGTTCCTGGCATTATATCGTGTATCAGTCCGCGCCAGCGTAGTTCATCAATCAAATTCATTATATAAAATGCTTTTAAAAGGACAAAAGTAAGGAGTTGTGAATGACCCTTTTACACAAGTTTATTTTCGAATGAACGTGTAAATTTTCGGTTTGAACGAGTAACAGTAGGATTTTGGGTCTAAAAGATTAATTTTGTTGGTACAGCCAAACCTGTCTAAAACCATCTACCAATTGGCCTTCCGAAAATTAACCTAATGAGAGTCCTTCTTCTTGCCCTTTCTGCGCTCTTTATTTCCTTTTCCGCACAAGCACAGTTTAGAAAATATTCTAACGAGTTTTTAAACATTGGCGTTGGCGCCCGCGGGCTGGCCATGGGCAGCGCACAGGTAGCCAGCGTAAACGATGGCACCTCGGGTTATTGGAACCCCGCAGGCTTAACCGGAGTAAAAAATTATGCAAGCGTAAATGCCATGCATGCAGAGTATTTTTCGGGTATTGGCAAGTTTGATTATGCAAGTGTTGCTGTGCCGGTGGCAGATAATAAACGAACCTTAGGAGTAACCGCCATCCGCTTTGGGGTAGATGATATTCCAAACACTCTTTTTTTAGTGGAGCCCGATGGAACCATTAATTACGGAAACATCAGCACGTTCAGTTCGGCCGATTATGCTTTTATTTTTTCGCTGGCGCAAACGCTTAGAGAAAGCACCAATAAGAAGGTAAGCTTTGGCATAAATGCAAAAGTTATTCACCGTAGTGTAGGCTCTTTTGCAAAAGCATGGGGGTTTGGTTTTGATGCCGGCTTACAAATTCAGGCTAATAAGTGGCGCTTTGGCTTTGCCGGAAGAGATGTGACCACTACATTTAACTCGTGGACGTTTAATTTTACCGAGCGTGAAAAAGAGGCGCTCTATTTAACCAATAACGATATTCCTGTACGATCTTCCGAAATGACAGCGCCGCGCCTGATTGCAGGCGCTGCACACGATTTTAAATTAGGTAAAAAACTTTCGTTATTAGCCGAAGCCAATTTAGATTTTACGTTTGATGGACAACGGAATACTGTCGTTTCATCAAAGGCGGTTAATATCGATCCGAAATTTGGGCTTGAAGCAAACATCAACAATGTAGTGTTTTTCCGCGGCGGCATCAATAATTTTCAAAAAGCTCTTGCCGATAAAGATACCGTCAACCAAAAAAAGGTATGGATTTACCAACCAAGTGCAGGCGCAGGTTTCAAACTGCAAAATGTGCGGGTAGATTATGCGTTTACCAATCTTGCCAACCAGTCGAGTGCCCTTTACACGCACGTTTTTTCGCTTCAGCTGGATCTTGTGAATGATAAAAAAGCTAAAAAAAATTAATCGTACTTCTTCCAAAACAAACCACATGAAAAAAATTTTTGCGTTGTTATTTATCCTTGCCGGCTTTGTTGCAAAAGCGCAGGTGTATAACAACGAGTGGATTGATTACAGCAAAACTTACTATAAATTTAAAATAGGTAAAACGGGTTTATACCGCGTTACACAAGCAACGCTGCAAGGAGCGGGTTTGGGCAGCGCACCGGCAGAGCAGTTTCAGTTGTGGCGCAATGGCGTGCAGGTACCCCTTTTTACAAGTGTTTCCCAGGGCGGCTTTTCTTCTACCGATTACATTGAGTTTTGGGGAGAATTAAACGACGGAAAAGCAGATAAGCCCTTGTATAGAAACCCAGATTACCAGTTAAATGATAAATGGAGCTTGCAAACAGATACCGCAGCTTATTTTTTAACCCTTAACCAAGGGTTAAACCTCCGTTTAACTAATACGCCTAACGATGTTGCCGGCAATACCCTTGCCCCCGAACCTTATTTTACGCACACGGCAGGCATGTATTACAAAGAAAAAATTAATGCAGGCTATGCTGTGCCTGTCGGCGAAAATTTATATTCTTCATCGTACGATAAAGGAGAAGGTTATACGTCGGCAGATATTGGAAAAGGAGCAATAAAAAATGCCACGTTTGCTAATCTTTTTACGTACACGGCTGGGCCGGCCGCGGCAACTTTTAAAATTGCAGCATCTGGCAACGGGCATAATGCCAGGGAATATAAAGTAAGCATTAACAATACAACAATTATTACAGCAAACAGCCTGGATTATTACAATTATCAAAGAGATTCAGTTTCTATCCCTGTAAGTATTCTGGCATCAAACAGCGCTTTAGTATCAATTACCAACCTGGGTGTAATTGCTAACGACCGAATGGTTATTCATCAATTTGAGCTACAATACCCAAGGAAATTTAATTTTGGCGATGCTACCAATTTCGAGTTTAGTCTGCCTGCGTCGGCCGGCAACTATTTAGAAATAGCAGGCTTTAAATTCGGCGCGGCAGCGCCTGTCCTTTACGACATTACAAACGGAAAAAGATATACGGCAGAACTGTCCGGCACTACTGTTAAGATTGTGCTGCAGTCGTCGGCGGAGGAAAGAAAGCTCGTGCTTGTAAGCCAGGAGGCAACCAATGTGCAAAATGTTAGTGCTTTGCAAAGCCGCACCTTTATTAACTACGCTTTGAGCGAAAATGCCGGCAACTATATCATTATTTCACATCCGGTTTTATTTAATTCGCCCGGTGGCACCAACCCCGTAGAGGAGTATCGTTTGTACCGCAGTTCGGCCGAAGGTGGCTCGTATGCTGCTAAAACGTACATTGCCGACGACCTGGTAGATCAGTTTGCATTTGGAATAAAAAAGCACCCGCTAAGCATTCGCAATTTTTTACAATTTGCACGCGAGCAGTTTCCTGTAGCGCCAAAGCAAGTGTTTTTAATAGGCAAAGGCATTCAATACGTACACCAGCGGCAATATGAAAATAACCCAGACATCGAAAGGCTGAACCTGGTGCCAACGTTTGGCAATCCCGCTTCCGATATCATGTTAAGCGCCAATCCTAGGGACAGTTATCCTCAGATTCCGATCGGCAGGTTATCGGTAATTAGCGGAGATGAAATCGCCACTTATTTAAAGAAGGTAAAAGAACACGAGCTGGCTCAACGAACGCCTTCACCGCTTATCAGTGAAAAAGCCTGGATGAAGAATGTGGTGCATATTGTAGGCGCAAGCGAACCTGTTTTGCAGGCGATGTTGGACGGCTATATGACGAAGTATAAGGGTATTATTGAAGACACTTTATTTGGCGCAAAGGTCACCACGTTTACAAAAACATCGGCCAACTCTGTAGAGCAAATTAATAATGGATTGCTCGATCGCTTATTTGAGGAAGGCATTACTTTAATGACCTATTTTGGTCACTCTTCCTCAGGTACGTTGGAGTTTAATTTAAATAATCCTGCTCAATACAATAATCATGGTAAATATCCTATGTTTATTGCACTTGGATGTAATGCCGGAAACTTTTACAACTTTGCTACAGACAGGTTTCAGGTGAAAGAAACACTGTCCGAAAAATATGTGTTAGCGCCCGAGCGTGGTACTATTGGCTTTATTGCCAGCAGTCACTTTGGTATTCCGCATTATCTGGACATTTTTACCACCCAGCAATACAAGTCTATAGCCTATAAAGATTACGGAAAAACTATTGGTGAGATAATGCAGTCTACCATACGGCAGGTTTATGATGCTAAAACGCAGGAAGATTTTTATGCACGTGCAAATGCCGAAGAAACCAGTCTTCACGGCGATCCGGCAATTACACTAAACCCGCACCCAAAGCCTGATTATGTGATTGAAGATGCGCTGGTGAAAGTAGCTCCGTCGTTTATATCAGTAGCCGACCCTTTTTTTAATGTAAAAGCAAAGTTTTTAAATATTGGAAAAGCAGTCAATCAACCAATTGTTTGCGAGGTTAAAAGAGAATACCCGAATGGCAATACCGAAATTATTTACAGAGATACCATCCCCGGAATACGTTATGCTGATTCTGTTTCAATAGATATTGCCATTGATGCGTTAAGAGATAAGGGAATAAATAAGATAACAGTAACTATTGATGCAGGTAATGATGTTGATGAAATTTTCGAAACCAATAACAGTATTACAAAAGAAGTTGTTATTTACGAAGACGAGATCCGGCCAGTTTATCCCTATAACTTCTCTATTATAAATAAACAGAACATTAGATTTTATGCATCTACAGCTAATCCTTTAAGCGCCGTTCAGAATTATCGGTTTGAAATTGATACAACCGAACGCTTTAATTCATCTTTGTTAAAGTCAGATATTGTTGTTTCTTCGGGAGGGGTAGTGGAGTTTTCACCTTCTATTAATTTTATGGACAGCACAGTTTATTACTGGCGTGTTGCTAAAGTGTCCGGCTCTATAGTTGAAAAGTGGAACACTAATTCATTTATTTACAAGTCTAATAGCGAAGCGGGTTTTAGTCAATCGCATTATTTTCAACATCAAAAATCAACTTCGCAGAATCTATATTTAGATACGTTAAATCGTTTATGGAAGTATAATCTCATACCTCACAACTTGTTTGCGAGAAATGCTATGTATCCTACAAGTGGAACACAAGATGGTGATTTTAGCGTGGCAATAGATGGCGACCCATATATGAGGAGTGCTTGCGTTGGTAGATCTTTGATATTTAATGTGTTTGATGGACAAACCTTTGAGCCATGGAAGAATGTTGACGGTAATGGTAAAAATCTTTTTTTATCCGGAAGCGGGTCTGCAAATTGTAAGCCATCAAGAAATTGGAATTTCGAGTTTTCCTTTATGAGTGCTTCTAGTAGAAAGAACATCATGAATTTCATGGACTCAATCCCGTTGGGTTCTTATGTTGTAATTCGTAGCACAGATTATAACAACCCCGGGTCATTTTCTGCAACCTGGAGAGGCGATACCTCTCTATATGGTGTAAATAATTCTCTTTACCATAGGTTGCTCAACGCTGGATTCATTCAAATAGATTCATTAAACAGCCCCAGGGATTGGATTATGATCTACCAAAAAGGTAATATACAACTGCAACCAAAATACGCGATTAGCAAAGGATTGTATGATAAAATCACTTTAAGTGCAGATTGTTTCGTTTCTGGAAATAATGGTAAGATTTCTTCTCCATTAATAGGTCCGGCACAGGAATGGAAAAGGTTATTTTGGGCAGGATATACAACCGATAGTAAGTTGGGTGATAATGCTACTCTAAGTTTGATTGGAATTAAGGTCAACGGTAAAGCAGACACCCTTTTGGCCAAAGTTGAATCTACCCAGGAAGGCATTGATGTATCTTTCATCAATGCTGCTGTTTATCCTTATTTGAGATTGCAGATGAATAATGTTGACACAATTAATCACACACCTTACCAATTAGATTACTGGCGTGTAACGTACAAATCAGAGCCCGAAGGAGCAGTAGCGCCAAATATTTTATTTACAATGAAGGACACTTTGGAATTGGGCGAACCCATAGACTTTAAGCTTGCGTTTAAGAACATCAGCGATGCCGGTTTTGACAGTTTAAAAGTAAAAATGGTTATCACTGATAAAAACAACGTAACGCATGTGTTACCCATTCAAAAATTTAAGCCATTGGCGGCAAATGATACAGTACATGTGCGTTACCCAATTGACACAAGACAACTGGCAGGCCTAAATGCTTTATACATAGAAGTTAACCCTGATAACGATCAGCCGGAGCAGTATCATTTCAACAATTTTCTTTATAAGAACTTTTATGTTATTGCGGACACATTGAATCCGTTGCTTGATGTTACTTTTGATAATGTGCACATATTAAATGGCGATATTGTTTCTGCAAAACCTGATATCTTGATAACTCTGCAAGACGAAGCAAAATGGAAACTGCTTGATGACACCGCACTGGTGTCTGTACAATTAAAATATCCCGATGGAAGTTCGCGTGCGTACCGGTACGATAGCGACACGTTGCGCTTTTTGCCGCCACAAAGTCCAGGCATGGCAGGCAACACTGCTGTTATCAATTTTAAGCCTTATTTACCCCAGGATGGTGACTACGAATTAACAGTGCGGGGACGCGATAGAAGTGAGAACCAAGCAGGCAACCTCGAGTATAAAGTGCGTTTTGAGGTGATTAACAAAGCTATGATTTCCAACATGCTCAACTATCCTAATCCATTTACAACCTCTACTGCTTTTGTTTTTACTATTACAGGTGCAGAAGTGCCACAAAACTTTAAAATAGAGATTTTGACGGTAACTGGAAAAATAGTGCGCGAAATAACTAAAGAAGAATTGGGGCCTTTGCGTATTGGGCGAAACATTACAGAATTTAAATGGAATGGCACCGACCAATATGGTCAGAAACTTGCCAACGGTGTTTATATTTATAGAGTAGTAACCAATTTGAATGGCAAATCGCTGGAGCGGTACCGCTCCAAAACTGATGACACAGATAAATACTTTAATAAAGGGTATGGTAAAATGTACCTGATGCGATAAGGTGTTTTCATTAAAAGTCATAAAAAGGCCTCGCTTTGGCGAGGCTTTTTTATGCCCTACCTTTGCGGTTTATTTTCAAATAACATGGCAAAAATTGGCATTAACCTAACCACAGGGAGTTTACAAAAAGAAGAGATTATTGTGGGAATTGATTTGGGCACCACCAACAGTTTGATTGCAATTATTCATCCCGATACAGGGCAACCAACGGTTTTAAAAGAGTTTGATAACACTGCTTTGGTGCCTTCAATAATTTATTTTGGAGCGGCAGATCTAATTGTCGTTGGCAACGATGCGAAAGAGCACTTGATAGAAGAACCGCAAAACACAATTTTTTCGGTTAAGCGCTTAATGGGAAAGTCGTATAAAGATGTGGCCGACACCTCGGATTTTTTTACGTACAATGTAATAGATAACGACACTGAAAACCTGGTAAAAGTGGAAGTGGCAGGTAAATTTTATACACCTATTGAACTTTCATCTTATATTTTAAAAGCACTAAAACAAAGGGCCGAACACATATTAAAAACACCTGTTTCAAGAGCGGTAATAACTGTGCCTGCTTACTTTAACGATGCACAGCGGCAAGCTACAAGAGATGCCGGTAAGCTTGCCGGTCTTGATGTTTTGCGCATTGTTAACGAGCCTACGGCTGCAAGCCTTGCCTACGGAATTGGCTTAAACAAAGACGAAGAAAAGCTGGTGGCTGTTTACGACTTAGGTGGCGGAACCTTTGATATTTCAATTCTACGCATGAGCGGTGGCGTGTTTGAAGTGCTTTCTACCAATGGCGATACCTACTTGGGAGGCGACGATTTTGACCGGACAATTATGCAATTTTGGTTAGAACAAAAAAATCTTTCAGAAGCTGACTTAAGTAACGATAAATCGTTTTCTCAAAGTTTGCGGCTGCATGCTGAAAAAGCAAAAATAGCGTTGAGTACTAAGGATGAATATTCCGCAATGTTCGGTTCGCATGAGGTTCATATTTCCAGAAGCGAATTAGAGCAATTAATAAAGCCCTTTATCGATAGAACAATGCAAAGTTGTGCTAACGCAGTGAAAGACGCCGGCATTACAATAGAAGAAATTGGTGAAGTGGTTTTAGTGGGGGGTTCAACACGGGTGCCCTTAGTTATAAATAGTGTAGAAGGTTTTTTTAATAAGAAAGTGCACGACGGCTTAAACCCAGATGAAGTGGTAGCGCTTGGAGCCGCTATACAGGCAGATATTTTAGCGGGAAATAACAAAGACCTCTTGTTGTTGGATATTACGCCACTGTCGTTAGGTATAGAAACCATGGGCGGCCTGATGGATGTTTTAATTCCACGCAATGCTAAAATACCAACAAGAGCAGCAAGGCAATATACTACCCAAAAAGACGGGCAAAGTGGCATGCGCATTTCCGTTTTTCAAGGGGAACGGGATTTGGTAAAAGACAACCGGAAGCTTGCAGAGTTTAACCTGACCGGCATACCGGGCATGCCCGCCGGATTTCCCAAAATAGAAGTATCTTTTTTGATAAATGCAGATGGTATTTTGGTGGTTAAAGCAAAAGAATTGCGCAGCGGGGTAGAACAGGAAATTGAAGTAAAACCGCAATATGGCCTAACGGACAGTGAAGTGGAAAAAATGTTGATGGATTCTATTGCTAACGCCAAAGAAGATATGCAACAACGGGCATTAGTAGAAGCACAAACAGAAGGAACTATACTGCTGGAAACAACTAAAAGCTTTTTGAAAAAGAATATAATGTTAATAAGCGAAGCAGAGATTGAACAAACTAATAAAGCTATTCAAAAGTTAACGCAGCAATTAGCCGGTGTTGAAAAAGACGCCATCCAAAAAGCCATACTAGAACTGAACGATGTTACAACACCATATGCAGAACGTGTAATGGATAGTGCCATTGGTGAGGCGATGAAAGGAAAAAGTATTTAATGGGTGAGATGTTTTTATTCTTAAAAAACAGATACAAAGGGAATGAGGGAGTATTGAAGAACGTGCTTGCTTTCAGTTCACTATTGTTTATAGGATTAATCTTTTACGGAAATACTTTAACTAAACCATTTTTATGTGACGACTATGCAGTGATGTATCGTTTGATAACTCAAAAAGACCTTTTTGCAATAGGCTTTTTCCGTCCATTATCTGACTTGTCTCTTTACATTACTTATAAACTTGTGGGATTAAATACTTTAGTTTATAACACATTTAACTTTTTGGTACATGTAAGTTGCAGCTTCGTGCTCTATCGGATAACATTGACGTTCGTTAGCGAATGCAGGAGTATGACTTCCTATTTACCTTTTGTTGCTGCGCTGTTGTTTTTACTGTACCCTTTTCATGTAGAAGCTGTGGTTTGGGTTGTTGGCCGAGGAGCTCTAATTTCGGGTTTTTGTGCTATCATGGCCTTGTATCAAGTGTTAAAGCCCAATAACGGAGGAAAACACTATATTATACCTTGTTTGTTTTACTTTGTTGGTTTGTTTGCATACGAATCTATCTTGCTTCTACCATTCATAATTCTGGTGTTATTATATCGAAGAAAAAAAAACTTAAAGGCATATTTACCTCTAATAATTGCCTTTTCTATTACATTGGCCATCCATTTTATTTTACGCTACATACTGTCTGGGGTTATATCAGGTGATTATGGACAAAATTTATTCAATTCCTCATCAAAAGAATATTTAGTAAAACTCGCTAAAGTAGTTGGACGGTCCATTTTACCGCCTTCAGATAACTCTCTCCTTTTAATTATACTTTTTGTTTCCGTATTGCTTATTTACTGCACAACAATTTTCTACTTAAGAAACTCAAAAGACTGTCCCTCACGTTTATGGCAGTTGATAATTGCCTTAGGATTATCTTTTATAATCCCTGGCATGTTTGGGATCAGCACTCATACGTTTGAGGGTGGCCGCCTCCTCTATTTTCCCGCATTTTTTCTCATTTTAAGCTACACGTATATTGTTTCGTTCATAAAGAGAAAAAATATTCAGCTTTTCATTCTGGTAGGTACAACCATTTACTTTAGTTTTTTTCTAAATAAGAATACAGCTTCGTGGGTACAGGCGGGAAACATTACCACCTACTTACTAAAGGAAACGGAGAAGATAAAAATGCTCGACGGGGAAATAGGCCTTTTAAATATACCTCAAGAGTACAATGGAGCTTTAATTTTTCGGAATGGATTTAGAGAAGCCCTTTGGATGAATGGAATTGATACCAGCCATATACAAATCTTACGAACACTAACTACAGAAGAAAGCAGGCAGGTGAAAGGCATTTTAAATCATAAATATGACTCACGTCGTATTTTCGTTCCCCCAAATACAACTATAGAATATGATTCTACTATTACAGTAATACAGCCTGTTACTGGTGAAAAGGTTTATTACCAAACCAAGCAGTTCGAGCATCTTTATTACTGGAATAAAGATGAATTGATCCATTTGAAATAAACGCCTTTTCAACAGCCCTTGAAATCAGCCCCTGTTGAGATGTAGTCTACCGATATACTTCCCCAGCAAATCAAATTCTAAATTCACCTCATTTCCTTCTTTCAAACTGTGCAAATTAGTATGCTGCCAGGTATAAGGTATTACCGCTACCCGAAACGTATTTTTAGTTACTTTAAAAGCGGTAAGGCTAACTCCGTTTACGCAGATAGAACCCTTTTCAATAATCAACGCCGAAAACTTTTTTGGAAACGAAAAAGTTATCTCCCAGCTGCCACCTTTATTTTTTAGCTTTTCACATTTTCCGGTAGCATCTACGTGTCCCTGAACAAAATGTCCGTCGAGGCGGCTGGTAGGCAGCAAGCTGCGTTCTAAGTTTACCTGCGTTCCTTTCGTCCAGCTATTGAGGTTTGTTTTTTCAAGGGTTTCGGCAACGGCTGTTACCCGGTACGCGGTTTCTTTTATTTCCTCTACCGTAAGGCAAACGCCATCGTGCGCTACGCTTTGATCTACTTTAAGCGCTGCAGAAAGGCGCGATTCAACCCAAAATGTTTTGTTTTTTTCGCTCACAATCACCTCTGTCACGCGCCCTAAAGTTTCTATAATGCCGGTAAACATGTTGTAAAATTCGTGCTTTTTGCAATTTGATTTGGATACAATTTAAAAATGATGCTATCTTTGCCTTCCTAAAAATCAATAAAAAGAGTAAATACGTATGTTAATCATAGATTCTAAAGACTGCGAAAACATAGATAAAGCTTTAAAAAAGTACAAAAAGAAGTTTGAAAAGGCAAAGATCTTATTACAACTTCGTGAGCGCCAGGCGTTTATCAAACCTTCTATCCGCAAAAGAGGACAAGTGCTGAAAGCTGTTTATAAGCAACAGATTGCCAGCGGAAAGATCGAGATCTAAAGTTCGCGCTTTTTTAGTAATATAGTTTAGCTGCACAGTTTTTAGTACTTTGCAGCTATTGTTTTTTATGCCTGTAGCCTATCCACAAATCCAGCTCTTTTTAGATTACCTCAAATTCGAAAAACGCTATTCGCAGCACACTGTTATTTCTTATCAAACCGATTTGGTTGCTTTTTTCGATTACCTTTTTATTCAATACGGCGAAACCCCTGTTTCTGAAATCTCTCATCTTTATATACGAAGCTGGCTTGCAGGGCTAAAAGAAGGGGGCGCCACTTCAAAAACCATCAACCGAAAAATTTCGGCACTCCGGTCGTTTTTCAAGTACAGCGTAAAAACCGGAGTGGTGCAGCAAACGCCTATGGCCAAAATAATTGCGCCCAAACCTGAAAAACGTTTGCCTCAATTTGTTGCCCAAAAAGACATGGCTACCTTATTAAACCATGTAGCGTTTGGAGAAGACTGGAAATGCCAAACCGAAAGATTGCTGCTGCAGATTTTTTACAATACCGGCATGCGCCTGAGCGAGTTGGTAAACTTAAAAGAAAGCAGTGTAGACACCGGAAACAACACTGTAAAAGTGCTTGGAAAGGGGTCGAAGGAACGCATCATTCCGGTGAGCGCGGCCCTAATGAGCTGCATTTCAATTTATGTAAAGCAGAAAGAATCCTTTGAAAAAGGGGTAGCTGATACATTGCTGGTAACTCAAAAAGGAGCCAAGCTTCCGCTACGTAGCGTGTATAACATGGTTAAAAAGAATTTGGCACTGGTAACCACTATCAGTATAAAAAGCCCCCATGTTTTGCGCCACACCTTTGCCACCCATTTATTAAATAACGGCGCCTCTTTAAATGCGGTAAAAGAATTGCTTGGCCATAGCAGCCTTGCGTCCACGCAGGTATATACGCACAACACCATTGAAAAACTTAAAAACGCCCATCAAAAAGCACACCCAAAAGGTTGAAAAAAGGGGGTGTTGTGGGTAAGAATTAATTACCCGTTTTTTGTTTGTTTGCCCAAGGGTTTGACTTAACTTCATACCCGGACCTTTTGGGGTCGACAGTTCTTTTTTTTTTGATTCACGTTTAAATATCATTCTATGAACCTTCACATTCAAACAGTGCATTTTGATGCGGACCAGAAATTGTTAGCGCATGTAAAAGCTAAAATAGATAAGCTGCAACAGTTTCACGATCAGATTATTAAAGTAGATGTTTTTTTAAAGCTGGACAATGTTATTCATACCGTTAAAGACAAAGTGGCCGAAATTAGAGTGCATGTGCCTCGCGCCGATTTCTTTGTAAAATCAACCAGCAAATCGTTTGAAGCGTCGTTTGACGAAGCTTTTGATTCGCTGGTAGGGCAAATAAAACGCCGGAAAGAAAAGCTTGCCGCATAAAATAGTAACCTTCCTTTTTGGAAGGTTTTTTTGTGCCCTTTTTTAATACTTTACAATTTAGTTCCTTATTTCTGATTTTAGTTTCATTTTGAGGATTTTAGAAAACGTTCAATGCATGTAGCCTTTCTTCATCATGTATTTTGCGCCCCTTTATTAATGTTTTTTTATTTTGTAACTTAAAACGGATTAAAGAAAAGTTTTTTAATTATCAAATTACTTTACCTTTGCCTCCCTAAAATGAAGGTTAGTTCTTTGTTTTAGTGGTTGATGTACTGATTACCTGTTGATTACCGCTTTAATAATCAGCTAACTATTGCAGTAACAAATTGGCTAATAATAAATGCCGCTTTAGCTCAGCTGGTAGAGCAACTGATTTGTAATCAGTAGGTCGTTGGTTCGATTCCGACAAGCGGCTCAAATTTGGTAAGAAGTTACAAGTACAAAGTAAGAAGCAGTTGAATTATTTTCTTTGTACTTCTAATTTCGTACTTCTAACTGTAAAGGGGGCAGGTTCCAGAGCGGCCAAATGGGGCGGACTGTAAATCCGCTGTCTTCGACTTCAGAGGTTCGAATCCTCTCCTGCCCACGAAAAATATTTGGCTTATTTGGCAATAACCTAATGAGCTTGATACAGTTCTTTTAAATGAAGTAGTATTTGTATTGATTTAACCAACGGGTTGCAATACAAAAGATTATTAATAAGCGGAAGTAGCTCATTTGGTAGAGCGATAGCCTTCCAAGCTATAGGTGGCGAGTTCGAGCCTCGTCTTCCGCTCAGTTAAGTTGTCAGATGTAGGAGGGACGGTTGACAGTATAAAAGCACTGTTACCAAACAACGGTCAACTGTCAGCGAATGTGACAAAAAGCCGTTGTAGCTCAGGGGTAGAGCACATCCTTGGTAGGGATGAGGTCGTGAGTTCGATTCTCACTAACGGCTCTTTGAGGAATGAGAAAGTAAGAATGATGAATCGTGAGTTAGTAATGATGAAGTGGAACGCAGTTTTCTACTACTCTTTACTCGCCATTTTAACTGATTTCGCTTTTGCTGAATAGAAATTAAAAAGTACAAGTGTGCGACGCAACAAAAGCCAAAATTGGTTTCTGAAGCTGGTAACATAAAATTTTTCCTTCAAACTTTTAGTTGGTGAGAAGGAGAGTAAACAATTATTAAAAACTCCACAACTAAAAACCGATAAAGATGGCTAAAGAGAATTTTAAGCGGGATAAACCGCACGTTAACGTTGGTACCATCGGTCACGTAGACCACGGTAAAACCACTTTGACCGCAGCTATTACTTCTATCCTTGCTGGCCGGGGAATGGGTAACGTAGCAAAAAAGTACGATGAAATTGACGGTGCTCCGGAAGAAAAAGAAAGAGGTATTACCATTAACACAGCTCACGTAGAGTATCAGACGGCTAACCGTCACTATGCTCACGTGGATTGCCCTGGTCACGCCGATTATGTAAAAAACATGATTACCGGCGCCGCTCAAATGGACGGTGCTATCTTAGTTGTGGCAGCTACCGACGGTCCTATGCCTCAAACAAAAGAACACATTTTGCTTGCCCGACAGGTAGGTGTTCCGCGTATTGTGGTATTTATGAACAAAGTTGATTTAGTAGACGATCCTGAACTACTTGAATTAGTAGAAATGGAAATTCGCGAATTACTAAGTTCTTATGGTTTTGATGGCGACAATACGCCCATTATCCAGGGTTCTGCAACCGGTGCACTAGCCGGCGAAGAAAAATGGGTTGGTAAAATTGATGAGTTGATGGAAGCCGTTGACACGTACATTCCATTACCTCCGCGCCCGGTTGATATGCCGTTCCTAATGTCTGTAGAAGATGTATTTTCTATTACAGGTCGTGGTACAGTAGCTACTGGTCGTATCGAAAGAGGTCGTATTAAAGTTGGCGAATCAGTTGAGATTGTAGGTTTACAGGATGCGCCTCTTACTTCTACTTGTACCGGTGTGGAAATGTTCCGCAAATTACTGGACGAAGGCGAAGCGGGCGATAATGCAGGTTTATTATTACGTGGTGTAGAAAAAAGCCAAATCCGTCGTGGAATGGTTATTTGCAAGCCAGGTTCTATTACTCCGCATACCGAATTCAAAGGTGAGGTTTACGTGTTAAGCAAAGAAGAAGGCGGACGTCATACTCCATTCTTCAAAAATTACCGCCCTCAGTTTTACTTCCGTACCACCGACGTAACCGGCGAGTGCCAGTTGCCAGAAGGAACTGAAATGATTATGCCTGGCGATAACACATCGCTAACGGTAAAATTAATTCAGCCAATTGCAATGGAAAAAGGTTTGAAGTTTGCCATTCGCGAAGGCGGACGTACAGTTGGTGCCGGACAGGTGACAGACATTATAAATTAAGTACGAACGACGAAGTGTACAGACTAAAATCATAAAAAAGTGCCCGTTCATCAGAACCGGGCACTTTTTACAGTTTTAAATCGTAAACTTGCAGTAATAGTTCAAAGTTTTAAAAGCTGTATCAACGTCGTACTTCTAATATCAAACTTCGTACTTGTATACACGGGCATGGTGCAACGGTAGCATACGGGTCTCCAAAACCTTTGATCTGGGTTCAAATCCTAGTGCCCGTGCTTAATAACTAGCTAAAATTATCATGAACAAAATTGCACATTACTTCACCGATTCTTTTCGTGAGTTATCCGAAAAGGTAAGCTGGCCCACTTCCGAGCAACTTCAGCAGTCAACGATGATTGTTCTTGGCGCCACCCTTTTTATTACCGCACTGGTTTGGATAATGGATTTTATTGCAGCCGGCGGTTTAAAGTTTATTTACGATACATTTTAATAAATGGAAACAGCTACTCAAAATACCGAAGAACAACAGCCCGAAGTGCAGGCTTCTCAACCGCAGGCAGAAACCAAATGGTACGTACTGCGTGTGGTAAGCGGCAAAGAGCGCAAGGTGAAAGAATATATTGATAAAGAAGTTTCCAGAGGTTGGAGCGATATTGTAAAACAAATATTTTTGCCAGTAGAAAAAGTATATAAAGTACAAAACGGTAAAAAAGTAATGCGCGAACGCAACTACTATCCCGGTTACGTAATGATAGAAGTAGCCGATGGAAAGTTAAGCGACGATCTTCGCGATATTATAAAAAACACGCCGAGCGTCATTCATTTTTTAGGAAAAGAAGATCCCATTGCCCTCCGCAAAGCCGAGGTGAATAAAATGCTGGGTAAAATGGATGAAATGGCAGAAACCGGTGGTGTAAGCATGAGCGAACCTTTCATCATTGGCGAAACTATTAAGATTATTGAAGGTCCGTTTAACGATTTTAACGGTGTAATTGAAGAAGTGAACGACGAAAAGAAAAAGCTGAAAGTAACCGTAAAGATTTTTGGCCGCTCTACACCGGTGGAATTAAATTACATGCAGGTAGAAAAAATTTAAAAGCGCAACAATACTTTTATAAAGCCATTCTTTACAGTAGAATGGCTTTTTTATTTTGCAAACAATAATGGCAAGGTTAAAGTTTTTATTTCTATACGGCGCTGCCTGGATAGTTTTTTTCCAATTAGCCCGGCTGCTGTTTTTGCTGTACCATTTCGGCCAAACGGCGCAGTTAACATTTTTCGAAATAGCAGGAGCCTTTTTTAATGGTTTGCGTATGGATGCTTCAATGAGTGCCTACCTGCTGCTGCCTGTTTGTTTGCTTGTGTTGCTTTCGATTTTTATTCCGACGCTTAAAAAGGCTGTTGCTTATAAAATTTATACAGCAGTGGTTATATTTTTTTTGCTGCTGATTATAACTGCAGATTTAGAAACATACAAGCAGTGGGGTTTTCGTATAGATGCTACGTTTTTAAAATACCTGAGTTCACCGGCCGAAGCGTTTGCATCCGTCAGTCATTTGCCGCTGTATTGGTTTTTGGTGTTTTTCTTACTTTATTATTTTCTTGTAAGTTACTTTTTTCTCAAGTTCATCAGCCAGATCATCGTTTTCAATCAATCAAAAAACACCCCTTTTTTGCATGTTTTCATTGTACTACTATTTTCGGGGCTGCTTGTTATTCCTATGCGCGGCGGCTTACAGCAAACACCCATGAACCAAAGCGGTGTTTATTTTTCTACCAGCAGTTTTGCTAATCATGCTGCCATTAATGCCAGCTGGAACTTTATGCAGGCTTTGTTTTCTTTTAAGGCTACGGCTTTTAATCCATACCACTACATGCCGGCACAAAAAGCAAAACGCGTTGTAGATAGCTTGTATAGAGCAACCGGTAATTCTAACTCTGTTTTGAACACCACTAAACCCAATGTTATTTTAATTATCTGGGAAAGCTTCACCAAAAAAGCGCTTTCTCTGTCGGTAGATGGAAAAGAAGTTACGCCTAATTTTAACAAGTTGATGGCCGAAGGTTTGTATTTTAGTAATGTATATGCCAGCGGCGATCGTACCGATAAAGGTTTGGCCGCAATTATCAGCGGCTACCCGGCACTGCCTTCTTCCTCGGTTTTGCGCGACGTGAATAAGGCAGCAAAACTTCCGTACATAAACCAATCCTTTAAAAAAGGGGGGTACGCCACTCCTTTTTACTACGGCGGAGAGCCCGAGTTTGCCAATATCAAATCGTACTTGTTAAATGGGGGCTTTTATCCTATAATTGAAAAAGCAGATTTTGCCAAAAAAGACCAGAATTCAAAATGGGGAGCGCACGATGGTGTAGTGGCAAACCGAATTAAAGAAAATTTGCAGCAAATAAAACAGCCGTTTATGGTTACCTGGCTTACGCTTACCAGCCACGAGCCTTTTGAAACGCCGGTTCCTGCTCCATTTAATACAACCAACACTACAACTCAGTTTTTGGCTTCGCTGCATTATACCGATGCTGTGTTGAATGAATTTGTGCTCTTTTGTAAAACACAGCCCTGGTGGAGCAACACGCTGCTGATTATTATTGCTGATCATGGACATGTGCTGCCCGAAACCGGCCGGAAAGAAGACAATTTTAAAATTCCCATGCTTTGGCTTGGCGGAGCTTTAAAACAGCCCGGCTCTAACAATAAAATAATTTCGCAGTTAGATGTTGCCACCACTTTGTCGGCACAGGTAAACGGCACTACTGTATTTCCATTTAGTAAAAACGTGTTTGACTCTTCTCAAAAAAGCTGGGCCTTTTTTTCATTTAATAACGGCTGGGGCTTTGTGCAGCCCGCAAAAACAGTGGTTTTCGACAATGTGGGAAAGCAAATAATAGAGCAAAGCGGCGCCGTTTTACCTAAGGATGTAGAAAGCGGAAAAGCGCTGCAGCAAGTTACATATCAAAACTTTTTAGAAAAATAAAGAGGGCTCTCAATAGTTTTTGCTACGAGCGCACCACGGACAGCATTTCGATAGAATTTATTGGCAGAGACAGGGTGGCGCGTTTTTAGGTTACAACCCGGTGGCAAACGATTATTATGAAGCGCAAACCCAACAACAGCAGCTTTTTCGTACGTCGCCAAGATCGATATTGGAAGTGTGGTTTGAAACCAACAAAGCAAAAAAATATTCTATTGGCGGAGCCGTAAATGCCAGTCGTTACCCGTTGTTTAAAGGGCGCAGGTATAACTTTAGCTTTTCGCATCAATACCGTTTTAACGATCGGTTTTCGTTGTCGCAGGAAATAGATTACGAACCGTTTAAACATAACGTAGGCTTTGACGGAGTAGATGTGAACAACACCGTTTTTGCATTACGGAATCTAACCACAATAGAAAACGAATGGGAAGCCAAGTACAGCTTTAATAATAAATCGGGCATTAACATAAGCGTACGGCATTATTGGAGCGAAGTAGATAAGCAGGCTTTTTTTAGGCTTTTACCCGATGGCAAACTTTTAGGGTACGAGCCCGCGGCGAATTATAAAAAAGAAAATTTCAGCTTTAACCAGTTTAGCCTTTTTGCCGAGTACAGCAGGCAGTTTGCGCCAGGAAGTTTTATAAATCTTGTGTGGAAAAACGAAAACGTAAACTGGAGCAATTTGGCGCTTAATCAGTACTTTAAAAATCTGAACACCACTTTAACCAATCCGCATGGAAACAATATTTCCATTAGAATTATTTATTACATGGATTACTTAAATCTGAAGTCAAAAAAAGAAAAAAACCTTTAAAAAAGGGTGCTCCTTCCTTTTCTATAATTATTAAATCAATGGCATAGAATTTATAAGTATAAGGCAAATTAAAAAAATGGAACAAACACCAACAATACTTGAAGGATACCCCGATATGGAAAAAGGCGCTTACCTCGGCGCTATTGCCTCTATTGCAACAGCCGATAAAATTGCATCGGAGCAGGAGCTGGAATATATTGAAGCGCTGTGCGTAGCAGCAAATTTATCTGAAGGGCAGGAGGAAGTAGTAAAAAGGGCAGCTACCGAAATGACGGATGACGATTTGCGCCGTTGTTTAGATGTTTTGAAAGGAAGTGATTTGCGTTTTTCGTTAGTGAGCGATTTAATAGCATTTGCAAAAGCCGACCAAAACTATACGTCGGAAGAACAACAAAACGTGCAAAAAATTGCAAAATACCTCGGCGTTAACCAAGAGCAGTTTTCTGTTTTAAATGAATTTACAAAGGAAGCGGTAGAACAGGCGCCGGGGCAGGCCGAGCAATTGAAATCGGGCGAAACAACGCCAAGTAGCTTTTTAGGCGGACTTGGTTTTGGCGATAAATTAAAAGGTGCGGGCATTGATAAAAATGCATTATTAAAAGGCGGTTTGGCTATTATAGGACCTATTATTTTAGCGCAAATGTTTGGCGGGCGAGGCCGACGAAGAGGCGGCGGCATGTTTGGCGGCGGTGGAGGTTTAGGTAGTTTGCTTGGCGGTGGTTTATTAGGCGGAATGCTTGGGGGTGGCGGCGGCCTCGGCGGCGGACGGCGGTCAATGGGTGCCGGTGGTGGCTTGTTTGATATGCTTAGCGGTGGCCGCGGTATGGGCAGCACAGGCGGCTTGCTAGGAAACTTATTTAAACGCGGCGGCTTTTAAATGTAAGATTTTATGGACTAATAACTATAGATTTTACAGAACGGAATGATACCCTTTTTTAAAGGTCTTACAGCATTTAAAATTATTCTTTCACCGAAATAAAAACGGCTATAAATCCAACAAAGCCTTTGCACAGCAAAGGCTTTGTTTTTGCAACAATACAAAGCAATGACGTACGAACAAACAGCCTTTATCGAATTACAAACCTGGCAAAAAAAGATAAGTAAAAGCCCGTCTCTGATGGATAAACTTTCTAAAAAGGCTCAGGTAAAATTAAACAGCTACATCCCCCAAAAAGTGCACAATGCTATTACCGCAACTATTAAACAAATGATAAGAGGCGTATTATTCGGCGCAAAATATATTACAAAACTGCCCGCAGTTCCTTCATCGTTACAACAAACGGAAGAAGAGGTACAAAAAATAGTTAATGGCTATCGCAATGCGGCGGCCGCCGAAGGCGGCGTAATTGGTACCGGTGGCTTTTTATTGGGTTTAGCCGAGCTGCCCATTTTAATGAGCATTAAAATAAAAATGTTGTTTGATATAGCTGCAAAGTACGGTTACGATGTAAAAGATTATAAGGAACGAATTTTTATTCTACATGTGTTTCAACTGGCATTTAGCAGCCAGCAGCACCGCCAAAAAGTGTATGAGCAAATAACAAATTGGGAGGATCAAAAACAACAGCTTCCCGAAGATATTCACCAGTTTAACTGGCTTCATTTTCAGCAGGAATACCGCGATTATATTGACCTTGCTAAGCTGGCGCAGCTAATTCCGGGCATTGGCGCTGTGGTTGGTTTTGTGGTTAATTACAGGCTGTTGAAAAAGCTGGGCGCAACGGCTATAAATGCATACAGAATGCGCTGGTTTAACGAACAAAAGGTGCTGACACTTGGGTAAGCAAGCTTATAGCTTTTAAAAAAAATCTCGTTTAGAAGATTCTGGTTGCTACAAGCAAGGCTGTTTATGTACCCCTTTTTTAAGGGTTTTTCGAAGTGTCATTTCCTGCTCCTTTGGGATTGTATAAAATGGCATCTATACGCTGCTCTAATTGTTTGTCTTCAATAAACCTATCAATAAAAAAAGCTTCGTAAAAGGCCTTTATTATAGCCGTAAAAGGGGTAGCCAGCAAAGCACCCATCACACCAAAAGCAGCACCCATAGCAAGCACTACAAAAATGATAGAAACCGGGTGAATGTTCATGGTGTTAGAACGGATTTTCGGCAGTACAAAATCGCCCATAATTTCATCAAGCGTTAGCATAAAAATGGTTACCCATAAAGCCGTTGTTGGGCTGATGGAAAGCGCTACCAATATGGGCGGTATCGACATCAAGTAAAACCCGATTTTTGGAATCAGATCTGAAAAGAAAGCAAAGGCGCCCCACACAAATGCCCCAGGCACATCCATAATACTTAGAAACACGGTAATGCACACAGCTTTAATGCCACCACCAATAACATTCGATTTCATCCAGCCAATGATCATGGTAGATGCGTTTTGCATGGCAATGGTAGCTTTATCGTGTTTTGAAGCAGGAAAGAAAGAGAAAAACAACTGCAGTAGCGGCCGAGGATTGGTAACAGCATATACCACCATGCTGATGAAAAAGATGCCAATAAGCACTGCGCCCAGAATGGTAAGCGAATAATTACCGATGTTGATAAGTGTTTTTGGAACAGAAGGTGCCCAGGTATCTAACGACGACCCTTGTTCTAAAATGTTTTTTTGTATTTCAGGAAATTCATCAAACCAACTGGCGATGTTTTTGGTTATTTGCTGAAGATAACCTGGAAGATTGTTTAACAAGAGCGTTATTTGCTCGCTAATTTTGGGTATAATGAGCCAGCCCAGCAAACCAAAAACAAGTAAGATAGTAGCAAAAACAATCAGGCAGGCTACAAAGCGCTTTATTCCCCGTTTTTCTAAACGGGCTACTGGCGCATTAATTACTGTTGCCAGAATTAAAGCAAACATCAATAACAAAATGGCGCCTGCTGTTTTGTGCAAGAGCCATAATAAAATTACAAGTCCGGCAGCGTAAGAAATGGCCTTTACCAGTTGTGTGTAAAGGTCTTTGGAGGAAGATGTGGGCATGGTTGTGTCTAGGCTTTAAATATAGTTAATCTCAATTACAGATGCCCCATGTTTTGAACTACGATACTTGTTGATTGGCGCAACGATTAATTGTTCTTAGTAAAAAAAGTTATGCCAAGACTTAATAAAGGACAACCATCCGGCACCAACCAATCAGAAGGTTTGGGCGTGCCCAATAAAGTTCCACGCGCAGACTGGTTACTCGACCGCCAAGCCAATCAGTACACCAAGAATGGGACGAATCCCGTTGAAAATTTCTGGTGCTGTATCCTAACAGAAATGGGAATTAAGATTTAGACTCCGGACCATACTCCTGTTTTTAAGTTGAGCGAAATAAAGAAAAAAACAAGCCCCCGCTACAAAAACGGGGGCTTAAATTTTAAACAAAAGGCAGTGCTTTTTTATGCTTCCTGCGCATACATTTCGGTTGGCGGGCACACACAAATAAGGTTTCTATCGCCTTGCGTATTATTTACTCTTGCTACCGATGGCCAAAATTTATTCAGCTTTACATAATCCAGCGGAAAAGCGGCCATTTCTCTTGAATAAGGCTTTTTCCAATCTTCGCTGCACACCTGGAATTGTGTGTGCGGTGCATTTTTCAGCGGATTATCTTTAGCATCTAAACTTTTTTCTTCCACTAAGGCTATTTCGCGCCTAATGCTTAACATCGCATCGCAAAAGCGATCCATTTCCGCTTTGTCTTCGCTTTCCGTTGGCTCTATCATAATAGTGCCCGGAACCGGGAAAGACATAGTAGGCGCATGAAAACCATAATCTATTAAACGCTTAGCCACATCCTCCGCTTCAATTTCAAACTTTTTAAATGGCCGCAGATCTACAATAAACTCGTGTGCGCAGGCGCCGTGGTCGTTAGTGTATAAGATATCGTACTTTGATTTTAATCGCGACAGCATATAATTTGCATTTAGAATTGCGTATTCTGTTGCCTTACGAACGCCGTCAACACCCAACATTCTAATATAAGCATACGAAATAAGCAAGATGGAAGCAGAGCCGTACGGAGCGGCAGAAATTGCGTTTGCTGCGCCTTGGTTGTTGGTTGGTTGTTGTTCGATGTTCGCTGTTCCTTGTTCGGTGTTCAGCGCTACATGCCCCGGCAGGTATTTTGCCAGATGCGCTTTTACGCAAATAGGCCCCATGCCCGGCCCACCGCCTCCATGCGGAATAGCAAAGGTTTTGTGCAGGTTTAAGTGGCACACATCGGCACCAATTAGGCCTGGGGCGGTTAAGCCTACCTGCGCATTCATGTTGGCGCCATCCATATAAACCTGGCCGCCCATTTGGTGAACCACCTCCGTTATTTCTTTTACCGTTTCTTCATAAACACCATAAGTAGATGGGTACGTAATCATAATACCGGCAAGATTAGCAGCATGCTGTTCAGCTTTTTCTTTAAAGTCCGATACATCTATATATCCATTCTCCAATGCCTTTACCACCACTACTTTCATACCGGCCATAACAGCGCTGGCCGGGTTGGTGCCGTGTGCCGAAATGGGAATTAGCATTATGTTTCTGTTTTCTTCGCCGTTTGCCTCATGAAAAGCCTTAATGGTTAACAAGCCTGCATACTCGCCCTGGGCGCCACTGTTGGGTTGAAGGCTGCACGCATCAAAAGCAGTAATGGTGCATAAATAATTGCTTAGTTCTTTTACTATATGGGTGTAACCGCCCACTTGTTCAACTGGTGCAAAAGGGTGCATCTTGCTCCAGTGTGTCCAGCTTAGCGGCATCATTTCCGATGCTGCATTTAACTTCATAGTGCAGCTTCCCAGCGGAATCATTCCCTGCATCAGCGAAAAATCTTTGTTTTCCAGCATGCGTATATAACGCATCATTTGTGTTTCGCTGTGGTGCGTATTAAAAACGGGGTGGGTTAAGTAGGCAGATGTTCTGGTAAGCGCCGTAGGTATGTGTTGTAACGAATCTTCGTGCTCCAGGTTGTACGCCACCGGGTCTATATCGTTTACAAACGAATTGATGATATCGAATAAATCTGAAGGTGTGGTGGTTTCATCCAGCGAAATACCAATGTGCTGCGCATCAAGATATCTAAAATTAATACGCTGCTGTTCTGCTTTTTCTTTATAAATTTTTATGTCATCAACCCTAACAACAATAGTATCGAAGAAGTTTTTGGTGATAACTTCAAAGCCGCGTTCTTCCAGCGCTTCGGAAAGTGTTTGGGTTAACAGGGAGACCCTTTTTGCAATGTTTTTTAATCCATCGGGGCCATGATAAACGGCATACATAGCCGCCATATTTGCTAAAAGGGCTTGCGCTGTACAAATATTAGAGGTGGCTTTTTCGCGTTTAATATGTTGCTCACGGGTTTGCAATGCCATGCGAAGTGCACGGTTTCCTTGCGCATCAACACTTACACCAATAATGCGCCCTGGAATGCTGCGTTTAAAATCGTCTTTTGCCGAAAGAAACGCTGCATGCGGCCCGCCATAGCCAAGCGGAACGCCAAAACGCTGTGCCGATCCAAAAGCAACATCGGCGCCCAACTCGCCCGGAGGAGTTAATAGCGTCAGCGCCAGCAAATCGGTGGCCATTGCCACTAATGCGCCGGCTGAATGAACCTTATTTATAAACTCGCGGTAATCTTCTACCGAACCTTTGTTGTTTGGATATTGTACCAGAGCCCCAAAATATGTATCATTAATAGCTGCGGTTTTGTAATTGCCCACAACCACTTCTATACCAAACGGCTGGGCGCGGGTAAGCACTACATCTTTTGTTTGTGGAAATACTTCTTCGTCTACAAAAAACCGGCTTCTTCCTGCATGATGAATATCTCTGTTTAAGGTATTAAAAAACATGGACATTGCTTCGGCGGCAGCGGTGGCTTCGTCAAGCAGCGATGCGTTGGCAAGCGGAAGTGCCGTAAGGTCGCTAACTACGGTTTGAAAATTTAGCAGGCTTTCTAACCGCCCTTGCGAAATTTCGGCCTGGTAAGGAGTGTATTGCGTGTACCAGCCTGGATTTTCAAATATATTGCGTAAAATTACCGATGGTGTTCGGGTGTCGTAATAACCTTGTCCGATATAATTTTTAAAGATTTTATTTTTTAAGGAAACGTCTTTAATGTGTTGCAGGTATTCAAATTCGCTTAAGGCAGCAGGCAGGTTTAGCTCGTGGTGCATCCGAATATCGGGCGGCACGGTGCGTTCCATTAATTCATCGAGGCTGGCAGCACCAACGGCTTTCAGCATCTCTTCTGTTTCGTTTTCATCCGGACCAATATGTCGTTGCTGAAACTCACGTTGTTGGGCATCAAAAAGGCTCATGAATATTTACGTTTGAAGGTGCAAAGTTACGGTTAGTTGCCTTTACTTTAAGGCGGAGAGCGCACAGTTAAAAAGTTTAGAAACGCGGCAGCCATTTATAAGAGGGATTTGTAATAAGTGCAAACCAATATTGTGATAAGGTAAATGAGTTATTATTATGATATTATGTTTTAACCCATTACATTAGAGGCAATAGATTTATATTATGCCATTTGGAAATCCACCCGTAAAACGAGGCAAAGAATTAATGCCTTTTTCAACAGAACACTACGAAAACCTTTTATTTGTAGGAAGAATAAGGCAAGGACTTGAAAATAAAACAGACGCAGTGCGGATAAGCGCCTTTGTTAACTGGTTTTGGCAAACACAGCTGGCAAGCCACATGGCTAAAGAAGAAGCTGTTTTACTACCATTGTTAACCCAAAACAAAGCACTAAAAGAACAACTGCTGAACGAGCACGCGGCCATCCGGTTTTTAGTAAGGGAAATACACCACGCTTCATCAGTTGAATTTTTACATAAGTTGGTTCAGGTAATCAGCAACCATATACGGTTTGAAGAGCAGGTGCTGTTTAAATACATCGAAGTTTCGGCCACGGCAAAAGAACTGAGAGAGCTGGAAATTAAATTAGCACACGAGCAAGGTCAGCCGGCAGTTTGGCAAGATCCGTTTTGGGCAGAGTAAAACTTTTGAATACCCTTTTTTAAAGGTTTTTAATACCCGAGTAGGTAGTCTAAACTAATCCAAATAATCGTTTGAGAGCCGTTACTTCTTTTTACCATCTTGCCACAACCTTAAAATTCAGTAACCGTGGTGTTAACCGGTTTGGCATAGTAAACGTATTATTTGCAAAGTCTTTTATCAATAAATAAGAAATGGTATTGGGACGGTCAATTAAATTAAATACTTCTAAGCTGGCCCAAATGTTTTTAAAGTTTCTAAAAGGGCTGTGGCTTCTTCGGCTCTCTTTATCACCATCAAGCAACAGCGCACTAAAGCCAATATCGGTGCGTATGTACGGCTCAATAACCAACGCATTGCGGTATTTTATGCTACCCGGAATATTATACGGCAGGTTGCTTCCATAAATAGTGCTTAAGTACACTTTAAAGTTTTTATTAGTAGCTAAATAATCCTGAAAAAATAATCCAATCGTAATCATGCGATCGGTTGGGCGGCGCAACCAGCCACCTTCAAAAGTTGTACTGTCAATTGGTTTGTTGTTATCATCTAACGTGTAGTTTGTATAAAAGTCACCTTCCAAATTTTCTTTCGTGCGCATTAAACCAATGCTCAACCAGCTTTCCGCATCTTTCACCAACTCACCAAAAAGGCGCATCTCGAGCCCGGCTGCATAGGCTTTTGCGCTGTTTTCTCCAAAATAACGCAAGCGCACATTATCAATATCGTAAGGTACTACGTTGGTGAGGCGTTTGTAATAGGCTTCCAGCGTTAAGCGCATTGGACGATCTTTCCCAATAAAATTATAATCCAGCCCGGCAACCGCTTGCCAGCTTTTTTGGGCTTTTAAATCAGTGTTAAGGCTTCCGTTAAAGCGGCGAAGTTCGCGGTAAAAAGGCGGCTGATGATACGCGCCAAGAGCTGCACGAAAGATGACGTCGCGCTTCCAACCGGGCTTCCACGAAGCACCAAACCTGGGTGAAAGAAGTACTTCGTTATTTAAATCGTTGTAGTTAAAACGTAAGCCTGCCTGCACTGTAAACGCATGTACCGAATCGTTGAAGACAAGGTTATCTTGTATAAAACCGGAAAACTTATTAACCTGTAAATTGGCGGTTGAATTAAGAACGCTGCTCAATTCTAAAACGTTTGGATTAAAAGGCAGCGAATAACCTGCGGAATCCTGGTATTCCCATTCGTGGAGCTTGTCTTTTATAATTGTTTTATCGTAACCTGCGCCCCATTGCAGCAAGTGTTTGCCCCAATCAAAACTGCCTTTGTGCGATAGATTTGTATTGGAAATCTGCAACTCGTTTCTCGAAAAATTTTGAAACACACCGGTGCCCAGCAGGTTTACAATTAAGCCAAATGTGGCACTAGATTTATCAAAGTCGCGGTCGCCAAAAAGGTAGGCACCGGCTATATCTACATTTTCTTCTTCGTTATTTTGAAAACGTGAAGAAAGGAATTTTAAGCGAAGGTTTTTTGTTGGCTGATAAAGGGTAGAAACGCCCAACATTTGGGTACTGTAGCTGTCCTTTTCCTGGCCATCAAAATAAATATCTACACCCAGGTTTGCGGTAAAGAGGGGCGAAAAAACAGAAGACGTAAGTTGGCTGAATTCGGGCACCAAAGAGAACTTTGTATCCGAAATATTTCCTAACATTTCTGCACTCCATTTTGGGGAAAGCTGGTAAGTAATAAGCGCCTGCAAATCGGTGGAAGAAGGAACGTAAGCGCCCTGGGTTTGTTGGCTGCTTACCAAATTTTTATTGCTTCGGTTGCGCACGCCAATTAAATACGCCAACTTATTTTTGTTGCCGAGCCCTTCTACATGAAATCCCTGCTCCAGCAAACTCACGTAGGCCGAGCCGCCAAACAATCGTGGTTTGTTATATTGAATTTCTAAAACCGAACTCATTTTATCGCCATAACGCGCACCAAAGCCGCCATTATAAAATGCAATATTGCGCACCAGTTCGGGGTTAATAAAACTGAGCCCTTCCTGCTGTCCGCTGCGCACCAAATAAGGCTTAAAAATTTCAAAGTCGTTTACATAAATCAGGTTTTCATCGTAATTGCCGCCGCGTACATTGTATTGAGATGTAAGCTCGTTATTAGAACCCACAATTATTTTAATTAAGCTTTCTACATTAGCAACCGGGGAGGGAAGGTTTAAAATGTTTTTAGGGTTTGGTCTTATCAATCCTGCTTCACGCCGATCGCGTTGATCTGTAATTGTTACGCCTTCCAAAGTGTTGCCGCCTCTTTCCAGGCGCACGGTAAGCCTTTCTTCTTCCTCTTCGGCCAGTAAAAAATTTTGTTGCGCCGTTTTATAGCCAGTATAGCTAAACACGAGCGCAAAAGCTTTATTCGGTGGCACTTTCAGGGTAAACGTTCCGGAGTCGGAAGTAAGCTTTCCGGATTGTTGGCCAAGAATAACAACCGATACGTTGGAAAGCGGTTGTTCGTTTTCATCTACCACAATACCTCTAACAATTGCGCTACCTTTTTGAGCATGGCAAAAGGTGGAAAAAAATAAAAAACAAAAAAAAGGTATCAAAAAGGGGTAGCGCACCGGCTGAAGATTTAATCTAAAAATAAATCTTTCGTTGTAAGAAGAAAGAAAGATGATTATTTTGTTTTTGAGATAGGGTTTACCTACCCCTTTTTTAAAGGTTTTACCATAAAGTGTAGGAGTTGGATAGTACTGGAAAGAGATGTTTTTTTATAAGCACTGGCGCAGTTAAGAAGCAGATCAAAACCTTAAAAAAAGGGCATCAAAACCGTTTTAATCGGGCAATTGTTTCGGTCGGGTTAGCGGAGCCAAACACTGCGTTGCCTGCTACCAAAACATCGGCGCCGGCATCAATAATGCTTTTTGCATTTTCTACTGTTACGCCGCCATCTACTTCAATTTTTACTTTTAAACCTCTTTCGTTAATGGCTTGCCGTAGTTCTTTTACTTTATGTATTGTTTGCGGAATAAATTTTTGTCCGCCAAAGCCAGGGTTTACGCTCATCATGCACACCAGGTCAATATCTTGCAAAACATTAATTAGTAGCGAAACAGGCGTATGCGGGTTTAACGCCACGCCAGCCTGCATTCCAAGGCTTTTTATTTGTTGAATGTTCCGGTGTAAATGTACGCAGGCTTCCAGGTGAACCGTTAATATATCAGCACCGGCAGCCTTAAAAGCTTCGGCGTATTTTTCAGGTTCTTCAATCATCAGGTGCACATCAAACACCTTTGCAGTGGTTTTGCGCAGTTGCTGAATAATGGACATGCCAAAAGAAATATTAGGCACAAAACGGCCGTCCATTACATCCAAATGAAACCAGTCGGCCTTGCTGTTGTTCAGCATATCGCAATCGGTTTGAAGCTGTAAAAAGTTGGCCGAAAGGAGCGAAGGAGCTATAAGAGCCATTGTGTGTATTATTGAAGAGGCAAGATAGTGCGAATGCCGGAAGGAGGCAAGAAATGAGTGATGAATGAGTGAACTCTTATAAGGTAAACTTTAGTCAGATCCGGAAACTTTTGAAACAAGCGCTTCATATATAGAAATTATAAGCTTCAAGGCAACAAAATATTGCTCACTATTTTTTGGTTGTAAATACAAATGGGAAAACAAATAATAAAAAGATGGCTTTATCTTACCGGGAAGATATCGTTTGAAAAAAAGAATTTTTGTAATTATTCCTATTCCAAACCCAGCCATTAAATTTGTTCTATGCAGGTAATGATTGATGCTGTTTCTGAAGTTTATAAAAACTGGTGCGGGCAAAGCCCGGAAGCGGTGGACGTGTTGCCTCAATCGGGCAGCGACCGGCGGTATTTTAGACTATATGGAAAAGAGGATGCAACAGTCATTGCTACGCTGGGCATTAATGTGCCCGAAAACGAAGCCTTCATTTACTTTTCTAATCATTTTAAAAACAAAGGCCTGCATGTGCCCGAAGTGCTGGCTGTTAGCGAGGACAAAACCATTTACCTGCAAAACGATTTAGGCAACGTAAGCTTATTAAACGTGTTGGAAAAAAAAGGCTACACCGATGAAACCTATGCTCTTTTTAAAGAAAGTTTACACCAGTTAGCACGGGTACAGGTATTGGGCGATGATGGGTTGAATTACGACAACTGCCTTACCAATAAAGAATTTGGACGACAAGCCATTATGGCCGACCTGCTTTATTTTAAGTATTATTTTTTAGATGGGTTGCGCAAACCTTACGACAAGCAGGAACTGATTGATGATTTTGAAGCCCTCAGCAGTTATCTTACGTTTACCGAGTTTAAGTTTTTTATGTTTCGCGATTTTCAAAGCCGAAACATACAAATAAAAAACAACGAGGTTTTTTTTATAGATTACCAGGGCGGCATGAAAGGCGCGCCGCAATACGATGTAGCAAGCATTATATGGCAGGCACGCGCCAACCTCCCCGACGAATGGAAAGGCAATCTTTTAGAAGATTACATGAACTCTTTTGAAAGTATTATTGGTCAGCCTTTAGATAGAGCGGTTTTTCAAAGTCAGTACAACGGCTATGTATTAATTCGATTGTTACAGGTATTGGGCGCTTATGGTTTTAGAGGATTGTTTGAACGAAAGGCACAATTTTTAACGTCTATTCCACTTGCTTTAAAAAACCTTCAGTGGTTTATAGAACATTATAGCATAGGCATTGCAGTGCCCGAGTTTAAGCGGGTGCTGGAGCTTTGTGTGGAAGAAGAAATTGTGCAGCGGTTTACGCCCGTACAGGCCGATGAAACCACAGCGTTAACAGTAAAGGTGTGCAGCTTTTCGTATAAAAAAGGGTTGCCGCCCGATACGGGCGGCAACGGCGGCGGCTTTGTATTTGATGCACGGGGCATTGACAATCCGGGGCGACATGAGGAGTACAAAACCATACATGGCCGCGACAAGCCGGTAATGGAATACCTGGAGCGCCAAACCCGCATGCACGACTTTTTAAACTCGGTGTTTGACCTTGTAGATATTAGCGTGGAAGAATATATAAAGAGGGGTTTTTCAAACCTTTCGGTAAGCTTTGGCTGCACCGGTGGGCAGCACCGCAGCGTGTATGCGGCCGATGCGTTGGCTCTCCATTTACAAAGCAAGTACAAGGTAAAGGTAGATTTGTGCCATATAGTTCAGGAAGAAAAAGGTTGGCAAAATCCGCTGTAGAATCACGCCTCGAGGCGTGTTCGTTTAAAGCGAGAACCTATCTTTAGGACCACGCCTCAAGGCGTGTTCCTGCGTCAACTTTAAGGTGTGGTGGAATATGACGGATGCAAAACCTTGCCCATTTGACACGTGATCTTTTCTATATCGGCGCTAACCGATTGGATAAATTCAAGCTGCTCCTGCAACAGACGCTCGTCCGAATTGTTTTCAATTTCCGGAGTTTCTTCATTAACGCGTACCAATTGCGGTGCGGCAAAAGTTTTATCCAATCCGTTTACAGCCGTAGATAACGAATGTAAGGATCGCTTTACCGGCCGCACCATTTCGGCAGGATAAACCCGCTCTGCTTTGGGCAGCAGCGTGGCCGCTACCGAGGCAATGTTTGAAAATAAAATATGATTAAGCACTACAAACTGGTGCAGCTGTTTTGAACTTTTTCGCTTTTGTTTAGGCTCTGAAAGCATTCTTTGAAACGCAGCCGATAAATTGGCAGATTGTACATACACTTCTTTGCGGGCCAGCTTATAATCCAGCAATGCAACAGGCTTTCCTATTAGGCTTTGCGACACTGTTTGTAAGTATTTAAAATTTGCCTTTAGCATGCCTTTCAGTACATCGGGCAGTTGCTCTCCTTCCCATTTTGGTAAAAGAAGGTAACTGGCCGTAAACGCAATAACACACCCAATTACTGTATCTACTATGCGCTCTTTTACAATGGTAATGTAACCAAGCCCAAGAAAATGAAATAATATCAATACAAAAGGGGTAACAAAAAATACCATTACCAGGTAATTGGCGCGCAAAAAACTGTACGTGCCCAGCATCAGCAACACAAGTAATACAAACAAAGCCGTTGAATTATGTACAAACACCAAAATAAGTACGCCAATAACGCCACCGCCAAGCGTGCCCACAACGCGTTCTACATTTCGTTTTTTAGTAAGACTGTATGCAGGCTTCATCATAAAGGCTATAGTCATTAATATCCAATAACTATGTGGGCCGGATGAAAGTGTTTTCGATAATACAAAGCCCGCCAGGCAAACAATTGCGGTGCGCACAGCATGGCGGAACAAAGCCGATTGAAAGCTAAAGTTTCCGGTTAATACATTAACGCTAAAGTTTTGATGACCGACAAACCGGTGATGTTCTAACTTACCTTTTTGAACCGGTATGGTATGCTGCTTATTGGCGGCATAGGAGCGCAGCAATGTAATGCGTTTTACCAGCTTGCGCAGGTTTACCACTATCTTTTTTAAAACAAACGTGCTGCCTTCTTTTTCTTCCAAAGCCACTGCATCAATCTTTATGCGCAACGTAGCAAGTCTTTCTTCAAAGTTTACATCATTGTTGTACACTGTATTTGCCTGTATGGCAAAACCAATGTTATCCACTTCTTTGGCAAGTTGCTGTATCAGCTCGCCAATATGTGACAATAAGCCTGTGTGGCCGTATCGCTTTCTAAGTGTTTCATAATCGTAATAAGTAGCGGTAATGTCTTCA
This sequence comes from Chitinophagales bacterium, assembly GCA_038243445.1. Lineage (GTDB taxonomy): Bacteria > Bacteroidota > Bacteroidia > Chitinophagales > Chitinophagaceae > Flavisolibacter. The sequence goes on from JBBSRB010000004.1 coordinate 44,531, forward strand.
AAAAGGTCAACCGATTCTACAAAAATAAAAACCAGCGCCCGCCCAGTGGCGGTAGTTTCTCTTACAATTTGACGGGTTTTAAACAATATTTCCCGAACGGCTTCCTGGTTTTCGTGCACCACAATTTGCTGCGCCACCAGTTTGCGGTATCCTTCTTCCAGGTTGGTTCCGGTATTATAAAAATGTGCTTTTATAGAAAGAAAATCTGCCAGTTCGCGAATGCAATCGCCCAATAATCTTTGCGGCAAACGATAGGGCCTTAGCGTTGAAAAAAGTAGGCTGATAGCCATATACCAAACTCCGCCGGCTGCCACCAAAGCCGCATTGGGCAGCACTTGCGCTACGGTAAGCGGCTTGTCTAAATTTAAAATAAGTACCAGCAATCCTGCGCTGCCAATAGCTGCCGCCCGCATGCCGTACACGTTAAACATCGAAAATAAAAATGCACCAATTAGTACTTCAAGCCCCAGCGTGTACACATTTAGTTGTGCAAAGCCGGTGATTAGTGTTGTAATAAACACCACTAAAATACAATACAGCATGCCTTGCTTACGATGCGCCAAAGGCCCTGGTGCATCAGTAATGCTTGTGCATAAAGCTCCCAATGAAAGTGCAAGGCCGGCTTCTATTTGGTTGTAATAAAAAAACAGCAAAGAAGGGAGCAGAATGGCAAAGGTGATGCGCAAACCTTCGGCAAAATGCTGTCCAAACAAAAAGTACTGTACTTCCCGAAAATGTTTTTTCATATTTCTGAAGTAAAAACGCGTTGAAAAAGGCGGCCTTTGTAAAAAGCACTTCCAGTGCAAATATCAAACCTCTAACCTTTGGAAAATAAAAGTTTTAACGTTTTACAAAACCTACTTCTTTTGTTACCTGCAATACTATTAAAAAAGCCTCAGCTCCGCCGGTTAAATCAATGTACCGATTCATGAAACAGGTAATCTAAAACCTTTACAAAAGGGGTAGGTACATAATGTACCGACAAGGAATACAGAAAGGCTGAACGTTTCGATTAACAATTAAAAATGGAACCTTGTAAACATTTGAAAAAGGTCAAAAAAAATGGCTGACTGCAGTTTCTGCTAACGAAGCATTAAATATGGCTTTATACACTATTAGTCTTTGGAGAATGTTGTCCTTTTCAATGAGCAAAATACAA